>NZ_LVCT01000401.1:0-18500 GCF_001647205.1 Rhodococcus sp. EPR-134 | reverse complement strand
ACGGCGACCCGGACAGCTCCTCGGTGATCCGGCAGACCATCTCCAACAGCATTCGGTGGGAATCGTGACACGCCGGTCGCTTCTCGCACTTGGTCTGACCGCAACGGCGGCACTGTTCGTCGTGACCGGTTGCGGCTCGGACGACTCGCCTGGTGCCGACACGACTACGCAGGTTTCCGCCCCACAGGTCGGCTTGGCGCCGTTCACGGCTGCTCCGGCCGCACCGCTGAGCGGGGCGCCTCTCGACCGTGACGGCCTGCAACGAGCCGCGCTCACCCTGTCCGAGCTACCTGCCGACTTCGACGTAGTTCCCGACCCGGTCGACGACCTCGGCCTCGCACCGGCGCCGGAAAATTCGGAGGCGGACAAGTCGAGCACCGACCCCGCCGTCTGCGCCCAGGTTCTGGCGCCGATAGCCACCCAGGCTCCCGGATCGGTCGCCGACCTCTCCGACATGTTCACCGGCCCCGATTTCACGAGCATCGATCAGGACTCTGCTTCGTACGCCGACGGCACCGCGGCAGCAGCAGCTTTCGAGAAACTTCAGACCACGCTGGCTGGGTGTGCGGAGTATTCGGGAACCGATGCCGACGGAACGACAATCACCTATCGCGTCGGCGGAGCGTCGGACCCGAACATCGGCGACGCGTCTTTCGCTTTCCGAATCATCACGGAGAGTGGCGGTTTCACCTTGGTTGCCGACGCGATCGTGGCCGCAGTCGGGACGACGTTGACTCAGCTGTCCGCGACGGCGCCGAGTCCGATCGCCCCCGATGTTCTCCTCTCGATGGCATCGGCCGCCGCAGATCGCCTGCGCGCACAAACGCCCTGACAACGAGCGGATTCGTCCTGTCTCGGCCTTTCGCGAATGATTCGGGACCACAGACCCTTTGACAACTGCCCGTCCACACTGAACGGTGAGAGTAGGTACGAAACAGACCAACGCGACACACTGATGTGAGGAGCCAGAGTTCATGCCGGAACCCAGAAGGTCAGATCACACCGATTACGTAGCCGTCAATCCGATCTTCTCGAGGCCTGGCGAGGATTCGGTTGCATCGAAGTACACACTCGAACCCGATGGCATGCTTCCCGAGACCGCGTATCAGATCGTCCACGACGAAACGATGCTCGACGGCAATGCGCGGCTCAATCTCGCGACGTTCGTCAGCACGTGGATGGACGATCACGCCACCAAACTGTATGCCGAGTCGTTCGACAAGAACATGATCGACAAGGACGAGTATCCGCAGACCGCCGCGATCGAAACCTATTGCTGGCGCATCCTTGCCGATCTCTGGCACTCACCCTCCCCCAAGGACGCAATCGGCACCTCGACGATCGGTTCGTCCGAAGCCTGCATGCTCGGCGGCCTGGCGATGAAACGACGCTGGCAGCACGCACGAAAAACCGCGGGCAAGTCGACCGAAAAGCCAAATCTCATCATGAGTTCCGCGGTCCAGGTGTGCTGGGAGAAGTTCTGCAACTACTGGGACGTCGAAGCGCGTTACGTGCCGATCAGCGAGGAACACCGCACCCTCGACGGTCACGATCTGGACAAGTACGTCGACGAGAACACCATCGGCGTCGTCGCGATCATGGGCGTCACGTACACCGGGATGTACGAGCCGGTCCTGGAAATCTCGAAGGCACTCGATGCGATCCAGACGAAGACGGGACTCGACGTCCCCATCCACGTCGACGGCGCTTCCGGTGCGATGATCGCACCGTTCCTTCAGCCCGAACTCGAATGGGATTTCCGGCTCCCGCGCGTCCACTCCATCAACACCTCGGCGCACAAGTACGGGCTCGTCTACCCCGGCCTCGGCTGGGTGGTCTGGCGATCGCAGGATCTACTTCCCGACGACCTCGTCTTCAAGGTGAGCTACCTCGGCGGCAGTATGCCGACCTTCGCACTGAACTTCTCGCGTCCCGGCGCTCAGGTGATCCTGCAGTTCTACTTGTTCCTGCGTCTCGGCCACGACGGCTATCGCGCGATCCAGCAGTCCTCCCAGGACGTGGCGAAATTTCTCGCCGAAGGGATCGGGAAACTCGACGCGTTCGAACTGTGGAACGACGGTTCCGACATCCCGGTCTTCGCGTGGCGCCTCGCCGAGGGGCACACGTCCAACTGGACGCTGTACGACCTCTCGGACCGGTTGCGAGGCAAGGGCTGGTTGGTGCCGGCCTACCCCATGCCGGACGATCTCGCGGATCTGACAGTGCAGCGCATCGTGGTTCGTAACGGACTGAGCATGGACCTGGCGGCCAATCTGCTGCGCATCATCGAAGAGGAAACCACGTTCCTCGACGAACTGGACAGCCCGATGCCGCGGCCGCGCGTCACCGAGGGATTCCATCACTGACGTCGCTTAACGCGTGAAGAGCGGCCGCCCACTCCCCTTCGGGAGTCGGCGGCCGCTCTGGTGTTTCAGGTGTTACCGAGAGATCAAGCAGCGCAAGCCGGCGAGGTCAGACCTGCAACGCCGACGATCTGGCAAGCGGTGGTCTTCGAGAGCTTCCAGACGCCGTCTTCGTAGACGAACGACGCCTGCAGGCCCTGCTGCAGCGGCTGACCGTTGACGACGATGTTCAGCGAAGCTGCTGCCGTCTCGCTGCCTGTGTCGGTGACCGGGTCGAGGATCTCGACCTGGGCGCCGGCAGCCTTGGCGGCAGCGGCGACCTGGTTGATCAGCTCGGGATCCTGCTCGGCGCCCTGGACGAGGTTGACCTTGTCTGCGGCCGGAACGGTCTCGTCGAGTGCCTGGGCGACCTTGCCGTTGAGCTCAGCAGACGTCGGCAGTTCAACGGTGGTCGTCGCTGCCGCAGAGGTGGTGGTCGTAGGCTTCGCCGAAGTCGTCTTGTCGGAGTCTCCTCCGTCTGAACCACAAGCGGTCATCGTCAGGGCTGCTGCGATCGCCACGGCTGCAACGGTCATCTTCTGAAGCTTCAACTTCTCAGTCCTATCCATTCGGGTGTTCACATTCGAGCGTCAGTCGAACATCGTGCTTGCTCGAGGATCGTCGACAACATTACCCAACGGTAAGCGGAAAAAGTCTAAGGACATCCTCAGAGAAGGCTGTCGACCGCATCTGCTACCTCGAGCACCTCATCGGATTCGGCAAAGGTTTTGGCGATTCCCGTTCCGCTGGAACGGGTTTCGAAGCGAACCGTCACCACACCGTGCCCGGCGCCCTGCACCCAACCGTGTCCGTATTCTGGATGCTTCACGTCCAAACCGGGGTGCCAGTAGCGCTGAGGGACACGTGCTGCCACCGGAACGTCGAGTTCGGCCTCATCGAGGGCGCCCGTGAGAGTCTCGACCGGATAGCCGGGAACATCCTGATCCAACTCGGGAAAAAGTGATCCTTGCCGAACGGTGGACAAACCGGCGAATCCCACACCGACCAGGCGAATCGGCCCCAATTCCTGTGGATCGATGACCTGTTTCTGCGCAGTCGCGATGAGGATTTGGCGGTCGATGGTGGCAAACGGCAGCGTCACGGATCGAGTCAAGATACTCATGTCGGACTTCTTGAGCTTCAGTACGACGGTGCGAGCAGCTCTTCCGTCCTTCTCCAGCCTGGAAAATGCTGCACGACCACTACTTTCGACGGCGGCGCGCAGTTGCGCCATCGTGACGATGTCTGCGGCGAACGTGGATTCCGCGCTGATCTGCTTGGATTCGGCACGCTCGGCGACCGGCCGATCGTCGATCCCCTGCGCAAGCCGATGCAACCCCGGACCGACAGTGGTTCCCAGTATCGACGCCACCTCCGCTATGGGTGTGCGGGCAAACCCACCGATGGTTTCGATGCCGAGACGCTTGAGCTTTTCCTCGGCGACGGGACCGATCCCCCAGAGCTTTCGCACCGGCAGTGGATCGAGCAACTCGTGCTGCATCCCGGGAGGAATCACTGCGACGCCGTCGGGCTTTGCCAGTCCCGACGCGATCTTGGCGACCTGCTTACCTGCGCCGGCCCCGATCGAAGCGACCAACCCGGTCTCGGCTTTGATCAACGCCCGCAGGTCCTCGCAAAACGCGCGGACCTCGTCAGCTCCGACACCGGCCAACTCCACCGGTTCCCCGAAAGCCTCGTCCACCGACAGTTGCTCGAGGATCTGCATACGAAGGCGCAACGCGTCGAACGTGCGTTTACTGAGAACCGAGTACAGGGACATCCGTGGCGGCAATACCACCGCTCCACCACCGACCATCCGGCGTGCTTGATGCATCGGCATTGCCGAACGCGCACCGAAAACTCTCGCTTCGTAACTTGCCCCGGCCACCACCCCGCGCCCGCCCAAGCCGCCGACCAGCACCGGGCGACCTCGCAGAGTGGGACGCGTCAACTGCTCGGCGGAAGCGAAAAACGCATCCATGTCGAGATGCAGCACCCACCTACGACTTCGTGTGGGATCACCTTGATTCATCGGGGGTTACGGTTCTCTCAAAAGTAGGTGCAGAATTTACGTCCGCGCCTTCTTCTTCGGCGACTTCTTCTTCGGCAGGGGCAATACGTCGGCAGTCCGTTGAATGAAGGCGTGCAGGTGATCGAGGTCCTGCAACCGTTCCTCCGTCACCCGGTAATAATCCTTCGCTCCCGGGTACGGCGGAGCCAGATCGGCCTCTGATCCGAACTCCGTACTGACCTCGGTGGGTTTGACGAACAGAACGTCTCCGCAGATCAAGCCCACGATCTTCTCGTCGCAATACAGTCCGTACTCGCCGAACATCGCCCTTGCCCGCACGTCGAGCGGTTCCAACTGCTCGAGAATGCGCGCCACGGTTTCCTTGCTCGTGCTCATGAGAGCAAACTACTCCGGCACCCCGACATACAGACATTCATCGGGGAGCCGGAGTAGCTATGGCGGTATTAGACCTTCGTGATCGCGGCGCGGATACCGTCACCGAGAGCGACGGCGTCGTCTCCCGCTTCACCCACCGAGAAGGAGGTGGCCAGAACCTCACCGGCGATCAATTCGCGATGACGCTCCGCCCACTCCTTGCAGTCCTGCGGAACCTCGAGCACGACGTTGATCCGGTCCGAGACGTCGAAACCGGCGGCGCGGCGCGCATCCTGCAACTGACGGATACGGTCCTTCGCCCATCCCTCGGCTTCGAGTTCCTCCGTCACCGCGGAATCGAGTACGACCAGTCCCGCACCGTCCGGCAGTGCAGCCGTCGAATCCGGCTCGGCCGCAACCAGTTTCTGCGTGTACTCCTCGGGCAGCAGTTCGATGCCCGCCGCAACCACGACGCCGTCCGCGTTCTCGGTCCAGTCGCCCGCCTTGACCGCCTTGATGACAGTCTGAACGGACTTGCCCAGACGCGGTCCTGCAGCACGCGCATTGACCGCGATCTCGAAGCGCCCGTGCACGTCGACGTCATCGGTCAGATCAACCTTCTTGACGTTGACCTCGTCGGCGATCAGTCCGAGGAACGGACGCAGACGCTCGGCATCCGGCGCCGCAACCGTGACCTCGGGCAGCGGAAGACGAACACGCAGATTCTGCGCCTTGCGCAGGCTCAGCACCGTGGAGCACACGGTCCGGACGTCGTCCATCGCCGCTACCAGGTCGGGGTTCGCGGGGAGCTCCGACGCCTCGGGCCAATCAGCCAGGTGAACCGAGCGCTCCCCGGTCAACCCTCGCCAGATCACCTCGGACACCAACGGCAACAGCGGCGCAGCGAGACGCGTCACGACCTCGAGCACGGTGTGCAGGGTGTCGATTGCGTCGCGATCCTCGTCCCAGAACCGCGAACGAGACCGTCGCACATACCAGTTGGTGAGCGCATCACAGAACAACCGAAGCTCGTCGCACGCACCGGCGATGTCGTTGACCTCGAGGGCCTCGGTGATCACGTCGCGGGTGGTAGCGAGCTTGGCCAGGATGTACTGATCGAGGATGTTCTCCGAATCGGTACGCCACACCCCGGATTCCGGGGCGTACAACTGCAGGAAGCTCCAGGCGTTCCACAGCGGGAGCAATGCCTGACGCACACCTTCGCGGATGCCCTGCTCGGTCACGATGAGGTTTCCGCCGCGCAAGATCGGCGAAGACATCAGGAACCATCGCATCGCATCGCTGCCGTCGCGGTTGAACACCTCCTTCACGTCCGGGTAGTTGCCCTTGGACTTGCTCATCTTGAGTCCGTCGTCGCCGAGCACGATGCCGTGCGCAGCAACGGTTTTGAACGCCGGACGATCGAAGAGTGCGGTGGCCAGCACGTGCAGCGTGTAGAACCAGCCGCGAGTCTGCCCGTTGTACTCGACGATGAAATCGCCCGGGAAATGGCCCTCGAACCATTCACGGTTCTCGAATGGGTAGTGCACCTGCGCGTACGGCATCGAACCGGATTCGAACCAGCAGTCGAGCACCTCGGGAACGCGGCGCATCATCGACTTCCCGGTCGGGTCGTCGGGGTTCGGGCGGACCAGGTCGTCGATCATCGGGCGATGCAGATCGGTCGGACGCACACCGAAGTCTGCCTCCAACTGATCGAGCGATCCGTAGACGTCCGTACGCGGGTACTGCGGATCGTCCGACACCCACACCGGGATCGGGCTGCCCCAGTAGCGGTTTCGGCTGATGTTCCAGTCGCGTGCACCTTCGAGCCACTTGCCGAACTGGCCGTCACGGATGTGCTCGGGCACCCACGTGATGTCCTTGTTCAGCTCGACCATGCGATCGCGGAACTTGGTGACCGCGACGAACCACGAGGGAACCGCCATGTAGATGAGCGGCTGCCCACTGCGCCAACTGTGCGGGTACGAGTGCTCGATCGTCTCGTGCCGCAGCAGCTTTCCAGCGGCCTTGAGGTCCTTGATGATGACCGGGTTGGCGTCGAAGACCATCAAGCCCTCGTACGGCGGAACCATCGAGGTGAACTTTCCACCCGGATCGAGCGGCTGCACGACCTCGATACCGTTGGCCGTGGCGACATCCATATCCTCCTCACCGAAAGCCGGTGCGAGGTGGACGATTCCGGTTCCGGAATCGGTTGTCACGTAGTCGGCCGAAAGCACGACGTGCGCGTTCGGATGTCCGAGGAAGAAGTCGAACGGCGGTGTGTACGACAGTCCGACCAATTCGGCGCCCTTGTGACGGGAAACGACCTCGGGGTCCTCCCCCAGCTCACGTGCGTAATGAGCAACCCGTGCTTCCGCGAGCACGTACCGCTTTCCGTCCTCGCCGAGCACCTGGACGTAGTCGACCTCGGGATGAACCGCAGTGGCCAAGTTGGACGGCAGTGTCCACGGAGTCGTGGTCCAGATGATCGCGTTTGCGCCGTCCAATGGTGAACCCGGAGCGACCAGCGGCATGTCGACCGTGACTGCAGGATCCTGACGCATCTTGTACGCGTCGTCGAGACGAGTCTCCTGATTGGACAGCGGAGTCTGCTCGTACCAGCTGTAGGGCAGCACGCGGAAGCCCTGATAGATCAGGCCCTTGTCGTGCAGCTCCTTGAAGGCCCACATGACGGACTCCATGAAGTCGACGTCCAGGGTCTTGTAGTCGTTGTCGAAGTCGACCCAACGTGCCTGGCGGGTGACGTAGTCGCGCCACTCGTCGGTGTACTTGAGCACCGAGGCCTTGCAGTACTCGTTGAACTTGGCCAGACCCATGACTTCGATCTCGGCCTTGTCCTTGATGCCGAGTTGCTTCTCCGCTTCGAGTTCTGCGGGCAGTCCGTGGCAGTCCCAGCCGAAGCGTCGCTCGACCTTGCGTCCACGCATGGTCTGGAAGCGCGGCACCAGGTCCTTGACGTACCCCGTCAGCAGGTGACCGTAATGCGGCAAGCCGTTTGCGAAGGGCGGTCCGTCGTAGAAAACGAACTCTTCGCTGCCGTCCCGATTGGAAACCGACGCACGGAAGGTGTCGTCGTCGTCCCACTGTTTCAGGACTTTCTGTTCCAGTTCGGGGAACTTGACTCCGGTGTCGGCGGGGACACCGTAGTCGACTTTGGGATACCCGTTACTCGCCATGGCGATCTCCTCGTGCCAGTCGGACTCGGCACGGGGACGACGTGGCGCTTGTGCGCCGACACCGCGGTACCACCCCGTTTGCACCCCGTAGATCCGCGCTTGGATCCCGAGGTGCCACTCGATCGAGCTGTGACGGGCTCACCCGTTCGGTTCTACTGAGTTCTGGGCGCCTGAAGCGACAAGAACCGTTCTTCCGAAAGCTCCCCGGTGATTGCCGGATCACAGCCTGGTATTCGTGTTGGACAGTCTAATACTCGTCCTGGACCTTGTCGGAACTCGCCCTAGGACTTGTCGGGGCCACCCGGCGACTCGCCATGATTTCTCTGATTGTCATCGTTGGCGGTGGCTGCATCGTCGATCGACGAATTCGAGGAACTCTCGACTCGACCGTAAGGCGACGACATTCCGCTGCCCGATGCCGGGTCATCCAACGAAGGAACCGCCTTCCTGCTGGTCAGCGCACTGACCAGCAGGAGGACGGCACCTGCTACACAAATCGCGATACATGCCCACGCCCAGATCAACGACCCTGTGGTCAGGGCGACGATCAGGAGAGCGAAACCAACTCCCGCGAGAACCAACGTCACGACCAGCACGTATCAACCTTTGTCCGGTCCGATAGCTGAGCCGACGGGGCGCTCTCGGTCAGCTGTTTCCCTTGGCGAAGGACGGGCTGTAGGAATCCTGTCCACCGTCGACCGGAACGGCCGAGCCGCGCTGTTCGAGCTCTTCGAGCTGCGATTCCAGGTAGGACTTCAGGCGCACCCGGTACTCGCGTTCGAACGTCTTGAGCTGCTCGATACGGCCCTCGAGGACCGAACGCTGCTGGTTGATGGTCGCCATGATTTCGGTGTGCTTCTTCTCGGCGTCCGCCTTGAGAGCGTCTGCCTTCTCCTGAGCCTGGCGAAGCTGGGTCTCGGAGCGAGTCTGAGCGTCGGTGAGCATCGCCTCCGACTTGTTGCGCGCATCCGCGATCATGCCGTCAGCCTTGCTGCGAGCCTCGCTCATGAGCTGCTCGGAGTTGGTGCGGGCACTGCCGAGCAGCTGCTCGGACTCGGTCTTGGCATCGTTGGTGAGGCGATCCGCCATCTCCTGAGCCAGTCCGAGGACCTTTGCGGCCTGCATGTGGGTGTCGCCACTCTGCGGCGCTGCAACGGCAGCGGCGGCGGGAACCGGCGCTGCAACAGGTGCAGGCTTGGGCGGTTCGACGACCCGAGCGGGCTCCGGCTTGGGCTGCGCTGCGACGGGTGCTGCCTGCTGAGCAGGTGCCGGCGACTTCTTGGCAGCCGCGAGCTCCTGATCCAGCTCACCTACGCGCTGGCGCAGGTCCGCATTCTCTTCGATGAGCTGCGACAGCGCCTGCTCGACGAGGTCGAGGAATGCGTCGACCTCGTCCTCGTTGTAGCCACGCTTGCCGATAGGCGGCTTGCTGAACGCAACGTTGTGCACGTCAGCTGGAGTCAGTTGCGGCATGGAAGGATCCCTTCACGCGTCATTTGGCGGTCTAGCAAGCATTCAGTTGCAACACAGTCTACGTAGTGGCGAACCACTGGATGAGTTATGGCATCCATTCTGGCACACCACTCACTCGGACTGCGCTCAGCGAACAACCGACATCAGGATGATGACGATGAAAAGCAAGACCATGATGGATAGATCCAAGCGAACTCCACCGAGGTTGATCGGGGGGATCAACCTGCGGAGCAGTTTCACCGGAGGATCGGTGATCGTAAAAATGGTTTCGAGAATGACTGCGACCAATCCGGTCGGTCGCCAATCTCTGGCAAACGAACGAACGAACTCGACGATCACTCTGCCGATCAGCAACAGCCAGAAGACAACCAGCACCAGATAGATCACAGAGAGAAGCGCGTCCACACCCTCACTCTGCCTGACTTCTGCGGTGTGTCCAAAACAGACACACCGCAGCAATTCCGGAACCGGTCCGCATCGAGTCCGTCTTGTAACGGCCGGCGATGGGTCCGAATGCGACGTCCGCCGAGGCGGGCCGCCGTTCGAATGTGCTCACGTCACCCCTGCTCAGGGGCCGGACTGCGGTCGAGACCATCATTTCTGGCTGTAGAAACCCGTCTCGGCGATCCGACGGCGCTCCTCGGCGGAAACGTCGATGTCGGCCGGTGAGAGAAGAAACACTTTGGTGGCTACCTTGTCGAAAGAACCACGCAATGCGAATGCCAGGCCGGCCGCGAAATCGACCAGACGCTTCGCGTCGGCGTTGCTCATGTCGACCAGATCCATGATGACGGGAGTGCCGTCCCGGAACCGCTCACCGATGGTGCGGGCCTCTGCGTAGCTCTGCGGACGCAGTGTCGTGATCTTGGCGAGCGGGCCGCCGTCGTCGACAACCGGCGCACGTCGCGCTTCGGGTCGCTCTGCGCGCGCGTCGACCGCGAGGTTGCCACGGCTTGCCGGGCGCGGCGCCATCGCCGGGCGGCTGCTGCGGCTGGGAACGGTGTCGACGCGGGGCCGGGAGTCGTAGCGATCGAACTCCGCGTCCTCTTCGTCACGACGACTGGGCGCATAGCTCGCCTTCGAGAAGGCAGGTTCGACGAACTCGCGGTCGTCGCGCTCGGCATAGCCGTCGTGACTACGACGGGGTGCGCGGCGAGCCTGATCGGGCTCCTCCACGTATTCGTCCTCGTAGTCATCGAGGGGAACCATGCCGAAGTAAGCCTTGAACTTATGCAGGTTGCTCATTGATCGACCTTCCTTGGCGCGGCGGAATCAATCCGACTGCGACCGGTCGCAGCGGTGTGGACGGGTTGGGCGATCACCTGAGCGATCACCTCGAGATTACTGGTCGTGAGCCGAGCAGTGCGGTTCCGACACGCACGCAGGTTGATCCGTGGCGCACTGCAGCCTCCAGATCGCCGGTCATACCGGCCGAGAGTTCGGTTGCCCGGGGATGCGATTCGAGGATCAAAAGATGTGCCCTGCGGAGGATTTCGAACTGCTCGTCCGGATCTGATCCAAGCGGCGGGACGGCCATCAGTCCCGCGAATTCGAGACCTTCGGCTGATTCGATCCGCTCGGCGAGAGGCGTTAGCTCGCCCGTCGGAACTCCGCCACGCGCGGGGTCTCCGTCGAGACTTACCTGGATGAGCGCCCGGAGCGGCTCCGTGCGCTCACCGTCCGACAACGCACTCAGCGCAGCCCGATCGAGTGCATCGGCCAGTCGCGCACTGTCCACCGAGTGAATTGCATAGGCCCACTTCGCTACCGACCGAGCTTTGTTGCGCTGCAACTGTCCGATCATGTGCCAGCGAACCGGATCATCGATCGCGCCCGTCTGTGCAGCGCCGTCGAAGTCCGCGACCTTCTCCACTGCTTCCTGCTCACGAGACTCACCGAATTCACGGCACCCCAGCTCGTACAGGATTCGAGCGTCGGACGCCGGAAAGAATTTGGTCACCGGCAGCAGTGCTACGTCGGAAACCTCGCGACCGGCGGCAAGGCAGGCGGCCGCCAATCGCGCCCTCACCGAGTCGAGTGCCGTCGATATTTCTGTCAGCCGCATTTCCGTCTCGCGCATTTCTGCCTAGACGGTTTCCTGCGCTGCGGGCGCTTCCATCCAGATCACTGCAGCTTGACGCCCGGTCAGAGATTCTCGGCGATGACTGAACAACGCGCGATCCTCGATCGTGCACCGCGGGTCCTCGGCGACACCGGACACACCCGCGGCGAGCAACTGCTTACGCAGTCCCGCACGCAGATCGAGCCCCGGCGTGCCCTTCTCGGTGCGAGTTGCGCTGCCCGGCAAGTGCTTTTCCACGTCCGCGCGCATCGCAGCGGGAACCTCGTACTGGCGTCCGCTCGCAGCCGGACCGAGGAAGGCGCCGATACGCGAAACGTCCGCGCCCTGACGCACCATCTCCGCGAGGACGCGCGGGACGATACCGATGCGGGCACCGATCCGTCCGGCATGAACGGCCGCGATCACACCGGCCTCCTCGTCGGAGAGCAGAACGGGAACACAATCTGCACTGAGGGTGGCGAGCGCCAGGCCGGGAACAGTGGTGACCAGAGCATCCGTCACCGGAATCACTTCGTCGGTCGGTTCCGTCACGACAGTGACGTTGCGCGAATGGATTTGTTCCATCCACACGAGATGGTCAGGCTCGACGCCTATTTCGCGTGCCAGACGTCGGCGATTCGCATCGACGGCTGCCGGATCGTCTCCGACGTGATCGCCCAGATTGAACGACTCGTACGGTGACGCGGAAACACCACCGGCTCGGCTGGTCACGACGCGGCGAATGCGGGTGCGGGTGGTCGACTTCTCGGTACTCAAGATAAGTGTGCTCACAAACGTCGAAAGTTGTCGTCCGGCTCAGACGTGACCGGACATCCAGTCAAGAACAGGGTACCCAGAAATTCCGGGCACCCTGTTCTCGAAACTGTTTGTAGCCCTACGTCAGCGACGCATGAAGACCGGCACGTCGACGTCGTCGTCGCCCTCGTCTTCCTGGACCGGCGCATGGCGGGGGCCACCGATCGGAGGCAAGCTGCCCGAACCGGTGGTCTCGCGCGCTGCGGAAATCGGCTGCTCGCCAGCAGGTTCGGCGGCCACCGGTGACCGGCCGACCTCACCCGCGCGCCCGGCGCCGATAGCTCCGCGTCCCTGCGCGGTCGACTCCACGGGACGACGAGCCGGAGCTCCTCCGTCGAATCCCGCAGCGATGACCGTCACACGAACCTCGTCACCGAGTGAATCGTCGATGACCGTTCCGAAGATGATGTTGGCGTCGATGTGCGCAGCTTCCTGCACCAGCGAAGCCGCCTCGTTGATCTCGAACAGACCCAGATCGCTACCGCCGGCGATCGACAGAAGCACGCCGCGGGCGCCTTCCATCGAAGCTTCGAGGAGCGGGGAATTGATCGCGGATTCCGCCGCCTTGATCGCGCGTCCCTCACCCCGCGAGGAACCGATTCCCATCAACGCACTACCGGCACCGGACATGACACCCTTGACGTCCGCGAAGTCGACGTTGATCAGACCCGGAGTGGTGATGAGGTCGGTGATGCCCTGGACGCCGTTGAGGAGAACCTCGTCCGCGCTGCGGAACGCGTCCATCAGGCTGACGGCCGCGTCACCCAGCTGGAGCAGGCGATCGTTGGGAATGACGATCAGCGTGTCGCAGGACTCGCGGAGCGCCTGGATTCCGGTATCCGCCTGTCCCCCACGACGCTTGCCCTCGAAAGAGAACGGTCGCGTCACGACACCGACGGTGAGTGCGCCCAGCTTCCGGGCGATGCTTGCCACGACAGGGGCACCACCGGTTCCGGTGCCACCACCCTCGCCTGCGGTCACGAACACCATGTCGGCGCCCTTGATGACCTCTTCGATCTCGTCCTTGTGATCTTCGGCTGCCTTGCGACCCACTTCCGGGTCGGCACCGGCGCCGAGGCCACGGGTCAATTCACGACCGACGTCGAGCTTGACGTCGGCGTCACTCATCAGAAGGGCTTGCGCGTCCGTGTTGACCGCGATGAACTCGACTCCCTTGAGTCCCTGTTCGATCATGCGGTTGACTGCGTTCACGCCGCCGCCGCCGATGCCGACGACCTTGATTACGGCGAGGTAGTTGTGCGGGGGCGTCATCGGCTCTCGCCTTCCGTGTCGTGTTTCACGCTGCTTGTCAGTGCTGCTGTCTTTGTTACTGCTGTTTTTGTAGCTTCATGCTTTTCGAGAACAACCCTAAACCTCAACCACAGGGTTAGAGTTATGTCAAGTATTCGATCTGAAACGAAACGCTATGCACCGTCGTCGCGTTCCGCCATTAGGCGCGCCGAGACACACCGAAGTATTTGCTGCGCACTGACGCACGGCTGCACCGTGCGCTATCGGACCGTCGGCAGATCAGGACTGGACACGTCGTACGTCTGCCCCGGTTGGGTCAACAGCGGAAGCGTCACAGCAGCCTTACGATCCGAGTGCTCGACACCGCCCCAGTTTACGACCCGACCGTCGAGCAGAGTCAGCGTGACACTCGAAATCGACCGAGCGGCAACCTCTCCCACCTGAAATCTCAGATCCGGCGGCAACACCGACAACACCTCGAGCGCGGCAAGCGTCGGCTCGTCGTTCCACCCGGGCGTCGGTGTCACCAGACGCGGAACCCCGGGCGGCGGGACGCCCATCTCGAAGTCGACGCCCTTCTCGTCCAGCAGGTGTGCACCCTCAGGTGAGTCGACGAAGACGACCGGTACCCGTTCGGTGACGGTGACGCGGATAGTCGACGGATACATCCGCTGCACACGAGCCGAGGCCACCTTCGGAATCGTCGCCACACGTGCGGCGGCGGCGCCGGTGTCTACCCGCATCAACGGCTGACCGGTCGGTACGGCCAGGAGCGAAAGGATCTGTTCCTCACTGACGGTCGTCGCACCGAGAACTTCGGTGCCCCGGACCGAGAGCACCGGAGACAACCAAGCCGTCAACGCAATTCCCACCACCAGCACGATTGCCAGCGGTGCCACGATCAGCGGTCGCTTGAACCACTTACGAGTCGGTGTGGGTTCGGGAGCCGGCTCCGTCGACCGCGTCGAGTATCGCGATTCGGTGCGAGTACTGCGCCGACGCGTACTGGTGGCTTGTCTGGCTCGAGGATCTCGACGCCCGCGCCGACTTCGTGCGTCGGGTGTCATCGCGGCGCGGGATGCGGCGCCGAACGCAAAGCATCGAGGATCTGTTTGCCGAGCATGGTCACGTCACCGGCACCCATCGTGATGACGATGTCGCCGGGGTGAGCCAACGCCGCCACCTGCTTCGGCGCCTGTGACAGATCCGGTTGATAGTGAACAGGTTTCGTGACCGACTGAGCGACCAGCGCACCACTGACGCCCGGCATCGGCTCTTCGCGAGCGCCGTAGACATCGAGAACGACAACCTCGTCGGCCAAGTCCAGCGCCTGCGCGAACTCCTCGGCAAACGCGGCGGTGCGTGAATAGAGATGAGGTTGGAAGACCACGATCACGCGTCCGGCTGCCGAATTGGTCGACGACGAATCGTCCTCCGGTCGAACCAGATCCGCCGCCGCGCCGAGAACCGCACGAACTTCGGTCGGATGGTGGGCGTAGTCGTCGAACACCCGGACACCACGCTCGCGGCCGGTGAACTGGAACCGGCGGTGTACGCCACCGAATCCGGCGAGCCCCTCGACGATCTCCTCCGTCTCGGCGCCGGCGTCACGGGCAGCCAGTAGAGCCGCAAGTGCGTTGAGCGCCATGTGACGACCCGGCACTGCCATCCGCACGGTTCGCGCGGCGCTCTCGCCCGCCAGGTGGAACTGCAGGACTCCCCCGACGTCGTGCGCATGGAAGCCCAGTAGTCGGACTCCGACCTCGACACCGTCGACAGGCTCGAAGGCGGTGCCCGCCTCCACCTCCTGCGCGTCTGCCGATCCGTAACCGAGTACCCGGATGTCCGAACGGCCCGAGGCCACGATTCGCTTCGCGAGATCCGCCGATCCCGGGTCGTCGAGGCAAGCAATCAAGAGCCCACCCGGACGCAACTTGTCGACAAAATCGTCGAACACCTTCACATACGCTTCGACGCTGCCGAAATAGTCGAGGTGATCGGCCTCGATGTTGGTCACGACGATCACGTTGGGGTCGTACTGGAGCAGCGACCCGTCGCTCTCGTCCGCCTCGGCGACAAAGACGTCACCGCTGCCGTGATGGGCATTCGTTCCCGCTTCGTTGAGTTCGCCGCCAACGGCAAACGAAGGGTCGAAACCACAGTGCTGCAGGGCGACCACGAGCATCGAGGTCGTCGACGTCTTGCCGTGTGTACCCGAAACCAGGAACGTGCGATTGCCCTGCATCAGTGATGCAAGGACAGCCGGCCGAAGAATCACCGGGATTCCGCGGCGAGCGGCCTCGACGAGTTCCGGGTTGTCCTTCGGGATAGCCGCGTGCGTCGTGACGACGACGGTCGGACCACCCGGCAGCAGGTCGAGAGCATCGGCGTCGTGGCCGATCCGGACCTGCGCCCCGCGTGCACGAAGCGCCAGGACTCCTCGGCTCTCCTTTGCGTCCGAACCCGAGACAAGGCCCCCGCGGGAAAGCAGAATTCGCGCGATGCCGGACATACCGGCACCGCCGATTCCGACCATGTGTACTCGCTCGAGGTGGGCGGGCAGCGCGGTCATCGGTTTCCCCTTGCGTTTTCCTGGACGGCGTTTTCCTTTGCCGCGATGTCGAGCACGATCCGTGCGATCTCGGTTGCCGCGGTGCGGTGCCCGACGTCGGCAGCACCACTGCTCATCTTGTCGAGGCGCGCGCTGTCGCTCAGCATCGGGACGACGGTACCGGCGACGAACGTCGGCGTGAGCTCGTTGTCGGAGACGATGATCGCACCGCCCGCTGCGACAACGGGTTTCGCGTTGAGTTCCTGCTCACCATTGCCGTGCGGCAACGGAACGTAGACGGCCGGTAGTCCGACCGCCGAGACCTCGGCGACCGTCATCGCGCCCGAACGACAGATCGTCGCGTCGGCTGCGGCATACGCGAGATCCATCCGCGAAAGATAAGGAACAGCCACATACGGTGCCGTCTCCGAGTACTGCGTGACCTCGAGGGAGTTCTTGGGTCCGTGTGCGTGAAGGACCGAGATCCCGGCCTTCGCCAGTTCTTCCGCTGCTCCGGACACCGCGTCGTTGAGCGACTTCGCGCCTTGCGATCCGCCGAAGACGAGCAGAACGGGACCGTCCTGAGGCAGTCCGAAGTACTCGCGAGCTTGCGAGCGGAGTCCCGCTCGATCGAAATTGGCGATCGACGCGCGAACCGGGATGCCAACGATCTCGGCGTCCTGATCGCCGCGGTTCTTCACTCCGGAACCCGGAACAGCGGCAAGCACCCGCGTCGCCAGGCGAGCACCGATCTTGTTCGCGATACCGGCACTGGCGTTCGCCTCGTGGATGACGATCGGAATCTTGCGCCGGCGCCGAAGAACACCACCACGTGCGGCAAGATACGCCGGAAGCGCGACGTAACCACCGAAACCGACGATCACGTCGGCGTCGACGGAATCGAGTACCTCGCGGGTCTTGCGCACCGAGGCGAGGATGCGTGTCGGCAGTTTGACGAGATCCATCGTGGGCTTGCGAGGAAGCGGAACCGGCGGAATGAGCTCGAGCGTGTACCCGCGAGCCGGCACCAAGGTGGTTTCGAGACCACGCGCCGTCCCGAGCGCAGTGATTCTGGTGTCGGGCGCAGCGGCCTTGACCGCGTCCGCGACAGCAAGTGCGGGTTCGATGTGACCAGCCGTGCCTCCCCCTGCCACCACTACCGACAGAGCCGATTTGTTGCCGCTCACCTACGAATTCCTCGCTCTCGAACTTCTCGTGGATCTTGTGCCCTACGTGTCGGCGCCTGCCGACGCTGACCATTCTGCCCTCCCGCGGTGCGCTTCCGTGACCCAGCGGCCGCACCTCGGTTGGAATCCGAGGAAGGGCGAGCACCTTGATCTGCCCGCTTGCGTCGATCGCCCGTCTCGATCGCGCGCCGGCCGTCGCGTCCGCGTGCCGGTTCGATCTGCCGTGCGGGCTTCGGTCGACGGATCGGCCGGCCCCCTGACGGCGGGTGGTACAGCACGGGCTTCGGCAGTCTGAGCAACTTCGAGATCTTGCCGTCCTGCCCGGAGTGCAGATCGGCAACTGCTTCGGGCTCGTGGCGCGCTGCATTGGCGATGACACCGAACATGAACAATGTGATCGCCAAGGACGAACCGCCGGCGGAGACCAAGGGCAACTGGAGTCCGGTCACCGGCAGCAGTCCGATGACGTAACCGATGTTGATCATTGCCTGGCCGACGATCCAGGTAGTTGCAGTGGCCGACAGGAGCCGCCAGAACGGATCGATGCTGCGGGCTGCGATCCGCAATCCCGTGTAGACGAATACAGCGAACAAACCGATCACCACTGCGCAGCCGACAAATCCCAACTCTTCGCCGATGATCGCGAAGATGAAGTCGTTGTGCGCGTTGGGTAGGTAGTTCCACTTGGCGACGCTCTGACCGAGTCCGCGTCCGAAAAGGCCCCCGTCGGCGAGCGAATACAAAGCCTGCTTGGCCTGATAGTTGTTGCCCTGCAGGTCGTCGCTCTTGTTGAAGAAGGCTTGAACTCGATCGGAACGATAACCGGCCGTCATCGCCAGCACGCCCGCCACGACGACGCCCGTCACCGCGATCGAGCCGAAGAGCTTCAGTGGCAGCCCACCGAACCACAGCAGGGCCCCGACGATGATTCCCAATGCGATGGTCGTACTGAGGTTCGGTTGCGCGACGACCAGCGCGAAGACCAGCATTGCTGCGGGCACGAGCGGAATCAGGATCGACTTCACGGATCGGTCGTCCGGCCGCCGCGAAGCCAACAGATGGGCGCCCCAGATCGCCAACGCGACCTTCATGATTTCCGAGGGCTGCACCGAGAACCCGCCGACGTTGAACCAGCGACGCGCGCCCTGCGCTTCTGTGCCGATTCCCGG
>NZ_LVCT01000400.1:0-5253 GCF_001647205.1 Rhodococcus sp. EPR-134 | reverse complement strand
AGAGCACAGCTCCGAGAATCGCGAAGATCAACTGCTGGGTGAACAACGAATACGCCGAGCCACCGGACACGTACTGCTCGACGCTCGACGCCGACAGAACCATCACGAGCCCCAAGACAGTCAACATCGTGGCAATCGTCACCACCAGGTGGAACGACGCCAACGGCCGCGCCAACCAGGCACCGATTCGGGTCTTGGGACCCTTGGTCATAGCAAGTTCCCGGCTTGGCCAGGCGAATCCGTGAACGGATCGGGTAATGCGGCTACGGCAGCGGCGAAGCTGTCACCACGATGTCCGTAGCTGGCGAACATGTCCAAGGACGCGGCGGCCGGGGCGAGTACAACTGCATCACCGGGGGACGCCAACTCGGCAGCTTCGATTACCACTGCGGCCATGACGGCATCCGCGTCGGCACCCGACGGCAGCCGGATGGTGAGAGTCGAGTTGCTGCTGTTTTCGCTCACCACTGCATCGTCCCCCGACATCACGTGCACCACGGGAACATCGGGTGCGTGTCGCGCGAGCGCGTCCTCGATCACACCAGCGTCACGCCCGAGAAGGACAGCGCCGGAGAGTCGAGGGCCGACTTCGCTCACCAATTGGTCGACGCTGGCTCCCTTGAGCAGACCGCCTGCAACCCAGACGACGCGATCGTGCGCGAGTATCGACGGTCTGGCTGCGTGCGGATTGGTGGCCTTGGAGTCGTCGATGTACACAACGGACCCGACACGGCCGACCAGCGCCCCTCGGTGTGGGCCGACCTTGTGTGCGGCCAGACCGCGTTCGACGACGTCTGCCTCGAATCCGAGTGCCCGCGCCAAGGCGGCGGCGGCCAGCGCGTCCATGACGCCTGCCGGGCCGGCGGGATCTATCGACGCTGCTTCGGCCAAGCGGACGTGATCGCCGAATGCGTTGTCCACGAGGTGTCCCGCTTCGACACCCAGTTCCCCTTCGCCCGGTTCACCCAATCTGAACCCGGTGACAATGTCTGCAGTTGCGCGAGTTCCCAGTTCGGAAGCGATCGCGTCATCGAGGCCGACCACCGCGACCTTTCCGCTCAGCGCCCGCGACTTGGCCTCGGCGTACGCGCTCATTCCGCCGTGCCAGTCGAGGTGATCCTCGGCGACGTTGAGGACCACGCCGGCATCCGGACGCACCGAAGGCGCCCAGTGCAATTGGAAGGACGACAGTTCGACAGCGAGGTACTCCACGCGCGGCGACGTCTCGGCGAGTGCGTCGAGTATCGGCAGCCCGATGTTTCCGCAGGCTCGGCCGACAACTCCAGCGGCGTCGAGAATCGAGGCCAGCATCGACGTCGTCGTGGTCTTTCCGTTCGTCCCCGTCACGACGAGCCATTTACGGGGTGTGCCGAAGTGCCCGCTGTGGTCGACGCGCCAGGAGAACTCGACGTCTCCCCAGATGGGAATCCCGTGACCGGCGGCGGCTGCAAGGATCGGTGCATCCGGCCGAAAGCCGGGACTGGTGACTACGAGCCCGTACTCGGTGATCGAATCCGGAGCATCCTCGATCGAGGTGGTGGTCACCATGCCCGCGCCGAGCTCCGCGCAGCGCTCCGCGAAGTCCAAGGTCGAATCGGCAACCGTCACGACAGCACCGAGGGCGACGAGAGGTTCGATGGTCGCTTGACCGGACACCCGCCCACCGGCGACCAGCACTCGCGTACCGCGGAGCCAGGACAGGTCGTTCTCGGAATCCGCTGAGCTGGTCATGGTTTTCAGCCTCCGAGCGCTGCGAGGTATTCGCTGTAGAAGAGTGCCAATCCGATAGCCGACGCAATAGCCGCCAGCAACCAGAATCTGATGATGACCGTGGTTTCAGCCCACCCGGCGAGTTCGAAGTGGTGATGGAACGGCGCCATTCGGAAGACCCGCCGTCGGCTGGACCGGAACACCGCTACCTGGATCACCACCGACGCGGCCTCCGCGACGAACAGTGCACCGATGACCACCATCAACAGTTCCGTGCTGGTGGTGATCGACAATCCGGCGAGCATGCCGCCGAGGGCAAGAGAACCGGTGTCGCCCATGAAGATCTTGGCGGGTGCGGCATTCCACCAGAGGAAACCGATGCACGCGCCCGCGCCTGCCGCGCAGAGCACCGCGAGGTCGAGCGGGTCTCGGACGTCGTAGCAACCCTTACCGGGATTCGTCTCGCACGAGTAGCGGAACTGCCAGAACGTGATGATGACGTAGGCGCCGAGAACGAAACTCATCGCTCCGGCGGCCAATCCGTCGAGGCCGTCGGTCAGGTTGACGGCATTGGACCAGGCGCTGACCAGTAGGTAGCAGAAGGCGATGAAGACCACGGAACCGAGTGAGACGGTGGCGATGTCGCGGACGTACGACAGATGAACACTGCCCGGAGTCAGCCCGTCGTCACCGCGGAACTGAAGGGCCAAAATTCCGAAGGCAATGGCAGCGACGAACTGGCCGACCAGCTTCGCTGTCTTGTTCAGTCCCAGATTGCGCTGCTTGCGGATCTTGATGAAGTCGTCGAGGAAACCGACTCCACCGAGCGCGGTGGTCAGACCGAGAACGAGTAGGCCGGACGCCGATGGCCCCTCCGCGTTGTCCATGCCGAGACCGATGAGGTGTGAGCCGAGATAGCCGGCCCAGATTCCGGTCAGGATCGCGACGCCGCCCATTGTCGGCGTGCCGCGCTTGGCCTGGTGACTGGCTGGACCTTCGGTTCGGATCTCCTGCCCGAAACCTTGTTTCGAGAACGCCTTGATCAGGATCGGCGTGAGCATGATGGAGACCGCCAGCGCGATGCCTGCGGCGAGAAGAATCTGGATCACTGCGAATCCCCGCCGTTCTCGCCGTCGGTGTTCTCGCTGTCGGTGTTGGGCGTTGCAGCCAGTATCGCTTCGGCGACCGTCCACAGTTCAACCGACTTGGACGCCTTCACCAGGACGAGATCGCCCGGTTCGAGTTCCGCTTCGAGAATGGCGATTGCCGCAGCTGCGTCAGGCACGACGACGGACTCGTCACCCCACGACCCCTCCATCACTGCTCCTTGATGCATCGCACGCGAGGTGCGGCCCGTCCCGACGACGATCAACTTGCTGACATCGAGTCTGACGGCAAGGCGACCGATCGCGTCGTGCTCGACAACTGATTCCGGTCCGAGCTCACCCATCTCTCCGAGCACAGCCCAGCTCCGGCGACCGAAGTGCCGATCCGATCGCGCCATGGACACCAACGCTTTGAGCGCAGCGCGCATGGAATCGGGATTGGCGTTGTAACTGTCGTTGACGACGGTGACGCCGTCGGCGCGCTCGGTGACTTCCATCCGCCTCGCGGACGCTGCCTTCGTGCCCTCGAGGACACGTGCGATGTCTGCAACCGCGAGGCCGTTCTCGAGTGCGACGGCCGCCGCGGCCAGGGCGTTGCTCACGTGGTGTTCGCCGTGAACGGCCAGGCGAATACGTGCAGAACCCTGTGAACAGTTCAGTGTGAAGGAAGCCCTGGCCTGGTCGTCGACAACCACGTCGGTCGCCCGAACGTCGCAGTCTTCCGACTGGCCGACGAATACGATCCGGGCCTTGGTTCGACTCGCCATTGCGGCGACCATGCGGTCGTCGGCGTTGAGGACCGCAACTCCACCGTCGGCTGCCGACGGGAGTGCTTCCACCAGTTCACCTTTGGCGACCGCGATCGCTTCACGCGAACCGAACTCACCGAGATGGGCAGTGCCCACATTGAGAACTACGCCGATCTTCGGCGGCGCGATCTTCGTCAGTTCGCCGACATGACCGACCCCACGGGCCGACATCTCGAGAACGAGGAAGCGGGTCCTCTCGTCGGCGCGGAGCACTGTCCACGGCAGACCTAATTCGTTGTTGAACGACCCGGGGGGCGCAACCACCTCGCCGCACTCGCGCAGCAGCGCTGCTATCAGATCCTTGGTCGAGGTCTTGCCGGCAGAACCGGTGACACCGACCAGCGTCAGTCCACCATCGGTCGGTGCGCCGTTAGTTGCCAGTTCGTCGACGACTGCTCGGGCCAGAAGGCCGAGGGCATGCAGGACCGCGGCTCCGGACCCGTCGGTGTCGTGTTCGAGCAGCATCACTGCACTGGGACCGTCGTTCGGCACCGATGGAACGACGATTGCCGGAACTCCGACCGGCCGCGCCGCGAGCACCGCCACAGCGCCCGCTGCCACCGCCGCTTCCGCGTGATCATGACCGTCGACACGCGCTCCGGGTAGGGCGAGGAAGAGCCCACCTGGAGCTACTTTGCGCGAATCGAATTCGACGGTTCCAGTCACCTGCGTCGACGAATCGTCGACGTCGTGCAGGGTTCCTCCGACGATCTCGGCGATCCGAGAGAGCGTCATCGGGATCATTGCTTGCCTCCATGTGCTGTGTTGATCGCGAATCGGCCGATCATTTCGCCCAACACCTCGCGGTCGTCGAACGGGTGTTTGACCCCGTCGATTTCTTGACCTACTTCGTGGCCTTTGCCTGCCACCAGGACGACATCTCCTGGCTGTGCCCACCGGACTGCTTGCTCGATCGCGGTGGCCCGGTCCCCCACTTCGCGAACCTCGCCGCGTTCGGATTCGGGCACGTCCATGGCGCCTTGCATCACCGAAGCGCGAATCTTCGCCGGATCCTCGGTGCGTGGGTTGTCGTCGGTGACGATCAGCAGGTCTGCGCCTCGCGCACCCGCTTCACCCATGAGTGCCCGTTTGCCGGCGTCGCGGTCACCGCCCGCACCGACCACCACGGCCACTCGGCCGGGAACCTGGTTGCGCAGCGTGGCGATCACGGCTTCGAGCGCTGCCGGCTTGTGGGCGTAGTCGACCACGGCGAGAAAGCTCTGCCCCCGGTCGATCCGCTGAACTCGCCCCGGGACGTCCACGGTCCCGAGCGCTCGAACAGCCGCGTCCGGGTCGAGTCCCGCAGCAAAACTGACGGTCAACGCCAGCGCAGCGTTGGCCACGTTGTATCGCCCGGGGAGACGAAGTGAGACTGGCCACGACTGTCCGTCCGGCCCGACCAACTCGAAGGTCTGGGAGCCGTCCTCGGCAACCTCGACTGCGCCGACCGTCCACTCGGCCTCGGCCGTCGAGGTCGAGACCGTGGTCACCGCGTCGCTCTCGTCGGTCGCGGCCAACTCGGCCATCCGTCGACCCCACACGTCGTCGACGCAGACGACGGCATGCTCGGCTCGCACCGTCGACTCAGGATCGAACAACCGAGCCTTGGCCTGGAAGTACTCCTCGAA
>NZ_LVCT01000399.1:0-27826 GCF_001647205.1 Rhodococcus sp. EPR-134 | reverse complement strand
ACTGGAGACCTCCATGACGACGGTATCGATCCCCTGCTCTGCCATCACGGCGAACAGAGCATGCAGTTGCGGAGCTTCCGGCGTGGTCAGAGCGCTGGGCACCCGGCGGCCGTCGATTCGAGTCTCGATGGTCCCGACCAGGCCGGGCTTGCGGCCGGCTCCGGCAATCGCAGCTTCGAGCAAGTACGACGTCGTGGTCTTGCCCGATGTACCGGTAATGCCGACGACCTGCATCTTCTCCGAGGGCCGGCCGTAGATTTCCGCGGAGATCTCACCGAGCACATCCCGCGGGTTCGGATGAACGAGAACTGGGACGGACCGGTCAGGCGCCTTGTCCGCGGCCTCGATCAGTTCGAGGCCGGCCTCGTCGGTCAAGATCGCGGTCGCACCACGCCCCAGAGCGTCGACGGCGAACTGAGCGCCATGGGTCCGTGCACCGGGCAGAGCGGCGAAGAGGTCATCGGTCACGATTCCCTGCGCACGCAGGTCGACGCCCTTGACGACGACCTCCGAGGACTGTGATCCCGGTTGCCCCACCCATTCGAGGCGAGCCCCGGACAGTTCGGAGAGCGCCGTGATCGCGGTAGCAACCGGTTGTGTCGGACGCGTCCCGGGAGCGCCGTCCGAGTTCGACGATTGCAAACGATTCGGCACTGTCACTCGACTCCTGGCAATTGTCGTTGTTCTATCGCGGTCGTTGTCTATGGCGGTCGTTGTCTATGGCGGTCGCAACGCAAGCAAAGTTCGGCGCACTGCGATGAATGAGGTTACTGCGACGTTTGAGATTACCGTGTCCGGGATTCACCCGAAGACCGTGTCGAAACCGACACACCGCAATCAGTCCGCCTGCAACACCAACTTGCGACCGGGGTCCGGCGACATCGGGACACTGTCACGCTGGAGCATCCACGACGCGATGTTGTGGAACAACGGTGCCGCCGACTGACCGCCGCCGCCGTCCACGCCGCGAACCGGTGCGTCGAGCATGATTCCGATCACGAATCGAGGATTGTCCGCAGGCGCGATTCCCGCGAAGGTGATCCAGTAGTTGGAGTTGGAGTAGCACTTGCACGCGGGATCCACCTGCTGCGCGGTCCCGGTCTTTCCACTGACCTGGTATCCCTCGACGCCCGCGGCAACACCGGTTCCTCGTTGGTTGCCGGTGTCTTCCTGAGTGACCGACCGGAACATGTCCCGAACAGTCGCCGCTGTCTGGGCGCTGACCACCTCGACGCCCTCGGGCTGCGGCGTCTCGGTCCGCGTGCCGGAAGAGTCGACAGTCGACTTCACGATCCGCGGAGGAATTCGCACGCCGTCGTTGGCAATGGCCTGGTACATCCCGGTCATCTGCAGGGTTGTCATCGAGAGACCCTGCCCGATCGGCAGGTTCGCGAAGGTTCCGCCGGACCACTGGTCGCGACTTGGAACGCTGCCCGCGCTCTCGCCGGGAAGTCCGACGTCGGTGCGTTGTCCGAGGCCGAACCTGTTCAGCATGTCTGCGTAGCGATCCTCGCCCACTCGCTGAGCGAGCATCAAGGTGCCGACGTTCGAGGACTTTCCGAATACACCGGTAGAGGTGTACGGGGCCACACCGTGATCCCACGCGTCCTTGACTGTGGCACCGGACATCGTGATGCTGCCCGGGACCTGCAGAACTTCGTCCGGAGTTGTCTTACCGTCCTCGATGGCCGCTGCTGCGGTGACGATCTTGTTCACCGATCCGGGCTCGAACGGCGTACTGACCGACGGATTGCCCATTTCGGCTGTCGGCGCGTTCTTGTCGATGCCGATTGCGGGGTTGAAGGTGCTGTCGTTGGACATGGCCAACACCTGTCCCGTCTTGGAGTCCATGACCACAACCGAAGCGTTCTTTGCGCCCGACTTGTCCTTGGCGATCTGGACCTGCTGCTGAACGTAGAACTGGAGGTCCGAATCGATGGTCAGCTCGACACCCGAACCGTTGACTGCCGGTTGCTTGTCACGCCAGCTGCCGGGGATCACAGCGCCGTCGGAACCGCGGTCGTACGTTTCGGATCCATCGGTTCCGGCGAGCGTGGAGTCCATCGAATCTTCGAGACCGAGCAAACCGTGCCCGTCCCAGCCGGTCGCGCCGACGAGATTCGCGGCCAGAGAGCCACCGGGGTACTCGCGGATGTCCTGACGCTCGAGGCCGACCTCCCGGAACTTGTCCGAGATCTCGGCAGCAACCGCCGGATCCACGCTGCGCGCGAGGTACGTGAAAGTCTCGTTGCTGTTCATCTTCTGAAGCAGATCTTTTTCCGGAACGGTATCGCCGAGCTTGGCGTGGATTCCGGCGGCGATCTCGGCGAGGCGATCGCTCACTTCCGGCGCCTGCTTGTCACCCTCGGCGCCCTGCTCGATGCTCTTGGCGCGCGCTTCCTCGAGTTCCTTGCGTACCCGCACCGGCTGGAAAGTCAGCGCCTTGGCTTCCATGGTGAAGGCGAGGGGGTTTCCGTTGCGATCGGTTATCGAGCCACGTACAGCCGGATCGACCTGCGTCGTGGTTCGTTGATTGGCAGATTCCGCAGCCAGACTCGGCGCGTCGATTCCCTGAATCCACAAGAGCTGCAATGCCGCAACGGCGAGCGCACCACACATGGTGATACGACCGACTCGCTGACGAAACGGAAATGAGGCGGTGGCCGAGCGGCGCGGACGCCGACCGGGGTTGTTACGGGAGTTCTGACTCACCGACGTTCCTCAGGCGGAGCAGGCACCGCCGTCGTGGTGGCGGGTGCTGTCGTCGTGGGGATCACAGGAACCAATTGTTCACTCTGCGCGAGGTTTCGCGTGTTATTCGGAACGCTCGGCGTGGCTCCGGGAGCAACCGGCGTTGTGGTGCGCGGGGGTGTCGCAGTCGGTGCGGGCACCGATGTGGGCGCATCGAGCGGCGGCATAGCTCCGGCAGTCGCGGGAGTCGGCGTTCCGACGACCTCGACCGAACCGTCCGGATGAACTACCAGTCGTGCAGGGTCCTTGGCGGGGACCATGCCGAGAGCGCTTGCCTGATTTGCCAACTCCGGAGCCGAGTTACGCGACTGGAAGTCACGTTCGAGCGCTGCTTTCTGCTCGACCAAAGACTGGTTGTATGCACGTGCATCACTGAGTTGGTACGAATCCTCGGCAGCGCGAGTGGTCAGCAGCAGAGTCACCGCGAGACCGATGGACAGAAGTCCGATGACGGAGGCCACGAACGGCACTCTCCCCTTGAGCATCGCCCGAGGAGAGATAGACGGGCCGGCAGCAGCGACAGTTCCGGTCCGGCCTGCCGCCCGTGCGGTGCGCTTGTCGTATGCACGTTGCGCTGCACCGGATTTGCCCTGACGACTCATGCCCGCCTCCTGGAAATGCGTTCTGCGGCACGCAAACGCACCGGAGCTGATCGTGGGTTCTCTTCGATTTCCTGCTCTGACGCACGTTCTGCGCCACGGGTGAGAATGCGGAACTCCGGTCCCATACCCGGCAACTCGACCGGTAGTCCTTCAGGACTGGTGGACTTCGAGCGGGGAACCAACTCCGCCTTCACAACTCGATCCTCGAGCGACTGGTAGGACATGAACACCACTCGCCCACCGACTGCCAGTGCGTCGAGCCCGGCAGGAACGGCTGCACGAAGCGAATCCAACTCGGCATTGACTTCGATCCGCAGCGCTTGGAAGGTGCGCTTGGCCGGGTGTCCCCCCGTACGCCGCGTGGCTGCCGGGATTGTTCGGTACAGCAATTCGACCAGAGCTGCACTGGTGGTGAAGGGTTCACGCTCACGCTGCCGAAGGATCTCGGACGCAATCTTTCCCGCGAACCGTTCTTCGCCGTACGTGCTCAGAATGCGAGCAAGGTCGCCGTGACTGTAGGTGTTCAGGACCTCTGCCGCGGTCAGCCCGACCGTCTGATCCATCCGCATGTCGAGAGGAGCGTCGATCGAGTACGCAAAACCTCGGTCGGCTTCGTCCAACTGCATCGACGACACACCCAGATCGAAAAGGATCGCGTGAACCGACTCCGTCGACGGCAGACCTGCCTGTTCGAGCGCGTCCTCGATCCCGTCGTACGTGGTGTGCACGAACGTCGTTCGGTCCGCGAATGGCGCCAGACGCTCGGAAGCGATCCGGAGTGCGTTGGTGTCGCGATCGAGACCGATGAGGTGAAGGCCCGGGTACTTGCCCAGGAAGAATTCGGAGTGGCCACCGAGCCCCAACGTCGCATCGATCATGTATGCGCCCGCTCCACCGTCACCGACGGCGGTGATGGCAGGGCCGAGAAGATCGTCGGCGCGGTGCAGAAGTACAGGGACGTGCGCGAAGCCATCGGCATCCGAGGGTTCGTTCACCTCGTGATCCACCATGATTGCTCCGGCTCCTACTTTCATGATTTCCGATGACTTTTCGAAAAGGTGCTGACTTTCCGAGAAGGCGATGACTGTTCGAGAAGGCGAATGCTTCGAGGTCCCTGCCCGAAGGAGAACCTGGCGCTGGGGAAGTGCGTCAGGGTCTTTCCGGGCAGAGGCCTCGCGGCATTCGCCGGGGGCTCTTCGCCTAGACGATCTCGCTGAGAGATTCGCCTGTTGCCTGCGAATAGTCCTCTTCGTTGTCTCCGAGATACCTCTCCCAGGCTGCTAGATCCCAGATCTCGAGGTAATCGACGGAGCCGGTCACTACGCATTCCTTGGACAGGTTTGCGTAACGCCGATGATCAGCCGAGAGGGTGATTCGCCCCTGGGCATCGGCGTGCTGTTCATCTGTGCCGGCGGCCAGAGCACGGACATACGCCCGAGCTGCCGGATCATTGCGTGGAGCTGCCGCTGCCTTTCGAGCAAGCTTGACGAACTCGTCCCGGGGGTAGATGGCGAGGCTGTGATCCTGACTCTTGGTGATCATCAATCCTCCTGCCAGTTCGTCTCGGAACTTTGCCGGCAACGTGAGCCGACCTTTGTCGTCGAGCTTCGGCGTGAAGGTACCGAGGAACACTCGACACCTCCTGCGAGCTTGCGCTGAAACCCTCCCTATCGAGCGGATCGTGCTTCAGCTCTCCGCCCGAACCCACAGTACCCCACTTTCCCCCACAAACAAGGAGCACATGGTCCCTATTCAGCATCATTTGCTGATAAATAGCAGGTCAGCGCAGGTGGGGAGACGTGGGGGAAATTTGTAACCGTGTCCCGGCCCACACCGCCGTCAGATCGACCCTTTACGCCACGATCTGTTGCTCCCCCACACAAAATCGCAGTACAAGCGCGGTTTTCGAATAGACGTGAGCGGGACGAGGTCTGGTCGTGCGTTGCAGTTCGACCAGGGTGGAGGAAAGTGGAGGGCCGAGTGGAGCGAAGTGGAGGAAGCCCGCGGGCATGCCCTGAGGCAGCAGGAGTGGCGAGTGATTCGCTCGCACGTCACTGATTCACTCGATGGATTGCCGGCGCACACGTACAACACCCACAGCAACGGCGTGTGGCGGTCGGCAACCTTGGTTGCCGACCGCCACACGTGTGGTCGTCCGTGCCCTGAAGAGGGCGTCACGTCCGAACTGCATCACTCTCGAAGTACGCCCGAAGAAGGGCGGGAGAGCTAGTCCTGCTCGAACCTGCGTTTGAATCGATCTTCCATCCGCGACGAGAATCCGCCGCCAGACTTCCGGCCGCGTCCCCGCCCGGATCCGCCGGCACTACCCCTACCCGGCGGACCGGAGGGATGATTGCCACCTTCGGAAGCGGAGTCGGCGGCCGGCGCAGACTTACGTCCACCACCCCAGAGGAACAACACCCCTGCGCCGAACATGAACAAGAAACCGAACAGGCTGATGATCGGAAAACCGCCCGGCTTGAGCGGGAGTGCAACCCCCGCGATCAGCAGGACCAGACCCAGCACGAATAGAGCCGCTGCTTGGAACCGCCGTCTACTCGACGGCGCCCGCATACGGCCGCCCCTCACATTGGAGGCGAACTTGGGGTCTTCGGCATAGAGAGCGCTCTCGATCTGATCGAGCATGCGCTGCTCGTGCTCGGAGAGTGGCACGGTACCTCCCCCGGCACTGGAAGTTTGGCAACCACCCCACGGTGTGAGGCGGCGGGTAATCAAGTTGGACGATTACCTGTTTTCATAATACGAGCAGTTTAGGTCTCGGACCACCAACTCCGGGTACGAGTTCCGCCACAAGCGTACGTATTCGTGCCGAAGGGCCCCGATTCGGCTCCATTTGCCTGTGCGGACCAGGAAATTCCCCGGAAACAACTGCCGACACGGACCAGTTGTTCACTACGCTCGCAAATGCTCGGACGCGTCCTGACCGATGAAATCTTCGACCGCCGTGAGAAAACGGCCGACCTCGGCGAAGAATGCGTCGGAATCGGAGTCCGTGATCACGATCGACACGCCGGTTTCCACGGCCGCACGCGTAGAGGACCACCCTGCGAAGAACTTCGACCACGCTCCGAACGCGGGCGCTGCGGCGTCCATCAGAACCCACGCGTTTCCGCTTCGCTTGCGCTTCGAGCCGGCACCGGCAGGAGCTGCGGCCAACACTGCCCCGGCACCACGTAGGGCCGCCAGGTAGGCACACCGGAACCGGTCGGCAGGATCGCCCGCCCCAATCGCTTCCTCGAGAAGCGCATCCGCCTTCCGGAGCAGCCCCCACGCCACACCGGACTTTCCCACTCGAGCAGTGCGGTGGCTGGCGTCCGTCGCGCCGAAGGACCGCCTCGCCGACATCGGCAATCGAGAAATTGCGGCATCCGACGGACTCGACAACTCGGCAGGAAGAGTTCGTTGGCACTTCACACGTTCAGGCTTCACACGCTCGGACATCGGGGCACCTCCTGCACCGTGAGGATCCAAGACCAGGTGGGCCGGAGATGCCCGCTTCCCTTCGGGCATCTCCGGATCACCAACATCGAACATCTGTTCGACCTATTCAATATAACTGCACCCACCGACACGCCGTCAAGAGAAGAGGTGAGACCGGTCGACCCGCAGATCGCCTGGACACCACATACGGTCGACCTCGATCGCGCAGAATTCGCGAGTCGACTCCACGAGGCACTGGCCGTGTACGTCACCGCGATGGACTATCCGCGAGGAACCGAGTTCCATCGCGCACCGATGTGGCAGGAGCACGCGAACCGGCCTGGCTGGAAGGCCGTCGGCGCATTGGCGGTTCCTCAGCAACCGTCACACGAAAATCTGCCGCTGGTGGGGATCGCTTACGGGTATCGCGGGAGCCCGGACCAGTGGTGGCATCAACAGGTACTGCACGGGCTTCGGCGCTCGGGTCGTCCCCAGAGCGAGATCGACGCGATTCTGAGCGACTACTTCGAACTCACCGAACTCCACGTGCATCCGAACGGACAAGGTCACCGGTTGGGCGAATCGCTATTGCGTCACCTCCTCGTCGATCGACCCGAACGTAGTGTGCTGTTGTCGACACCCGAGGTGTACGACGAGGACAACCGAGCCTGGCGGCTGTACCGTCGCCTCGGCTTTCGTGACGTGCTCCGCAGATTTCGTTTTGCTGGCGACAACCGGCCGTTCGCAGTCCTCGGCCGTGGACTGCCGCTGTGAGCGCGCTTCTCGACGCCGTCGTCGTCGGCTCCGGACACAACGCGCTCGTATCGGCCGCCTACCTCGCACGCGAGGGTTGGTCGGTCGAGGTTCTGGAGAAGGACACGGTTCTCGGCGGCGCCGTCTCGACCGTCGAGCGATTTCCCGGATACAAGGTGGACCGGGGGTCGTCGGCACACCTCATGATCCGACACAGCGGCATCATCGAGGAACTCGGACTCGGCGCGCACGGACTGCGCTACATCGACTGTGACCCGTGGGCGTTCGCGCCGCCCGCCCCGGGCACCGGCGGGCCGGGCATCGCGTTTCACCGCGACCTCGACGCAACCTGCTGGTCCATCGAACGAGCATGCGGGACAAAGGACGCCGACTCCTACCGGCGATTCGTCGCGGTCTGGTCGGAGCGCAGTCGACATGTCATGAAAGCGTTTTCCGCACCGCCCACCGGATCGAACCTGATCGGTGCGTTCGGAGGTCTCGCCACCGCACGCGGCAACAGCGAACTGTCTCGGCAGTTCCTCGCGCCTGGCGACGCACTGCTCGACGAGTATTTCGACAGTGAGGCACTCAAAGCAGCGCTTGCGTGGTTCGGCGCCCAGTCCGGGCCTGCGATGTCGGAACCGGGAACCGCTCCGATGGTCGGCTTCGCAGCCCTCATGCACATCTTGCCGCCAGGGCGAGCAGTCGGTGGAAGCGGCGCACTGAGTGCTGCGTTGGCCTCCCGGATGGCCGTCGACGGCGCCACGGTCGCGCTCGGTGACGGCGTGACGTCGATCCGCCGAAACTCGAGTCACTGGACCGCCACAACCAAGAGCGGTCGAGAAGTTCACGCTCGCAAGGTAATCGCCGGGTGCCACATCCTGACCACGCTCGACCTCCTGGGCCGAGGGGGCTTCGACCGAACCACGCTCGATCACTGGCGGCGGAAAATCAGGGTCGGCCCCGGCATCGGCGCGGTACTTCGACTGGCGACATCCGCGCTTCCGTCGTACCGCGGCGACGCCACGACACGGGAAAGTACCTCGGGATTGCAATTACTCGTCTCCGATCGCGCACACTTGCGCACTGCACACGGCGCAGCACTGGCGGGGGAACTTCCTCCTCGCCCTGCGGTTCTCGGAATGAGTTTCAGCGGAATCGATCCCACGATCGCCCCGGCCGGTCGGCATCAGGTGACACTGTGGTCGCAGTGGCAACCGTATCGCCTCAGCGGACATCGCGATTGGGCATCGGTCGCCGAGGCGGAGGCCGACCGGATCGTCGGCGAGATGGAGGCTTTCGCACCCGGGTTCGCCGATTCCGTCCTCGACCGGTTCATTCAGACCCCCCGGGACATCGAGTCGGAATTGGGGATGATCGGCGGAAATGTCATGCACGTCGAGATGTCACTCGATCAGATGATGTTGTGGCGACCGCTTCCGGAACTGTCCGGCCATCGCGTTCCGGGAGCAGACGGGTTGTATCTGACCGGAGCATCGACTCATCCCGGTGGCGGTGTGTCCGGAGCCAGTGGTCGCAGTGCGGCTCGAATCGCACTGTCGGACAGCCGCCGGGGCGCGACTCGTCGTTGGATGCGTCGTTCGAGCAGGTCGTGAAGGTCACCCGCCGAACTTCACCCGCCGACACGCCCCCGCCTCGATGACTGGCTACGCCACGGCTGGCACGATGACCACTGTGCAACAGTCCACCGATCCCGCCGCCAAGCCGACCAGTCGGAAACGTTTCCTGACGGTTGCCGCGCTCGCCCTCATGCTTGTTCCCTTGCTTGCCGGGTGCATCCGCGTGCAGGTGTCGATGGGAGTGTCCGCGAACGATCGTGTGACCGGACAGGTGGTAGCTGCCGCTATTCCGGCGAACGAGGCGGACAAGGGTCCGCAGCTGACCCCACCTTCGTCGCTGGAGGACAAGATACGGGTTCAGGAGTACAAGAAGGACGGGTACGTCGGCAGCCAGGCGTTCTTCAGCGACTTGTCCTTCGGTGACGTCGCCCAACTGGGCTCCATGTACGCCGAGGGGTCCGGGTCGTTCCAGATCACCCTCAAGCGATCCGGGGACACCGTCACGCTCGACGGCAAGGCAGACCTGAAGACGGTTCCAACTCAGGGCGCCGACGTCCAGGTCAGCATCGCCTTCCCGGCACGGGTCGGCACGACCAACGGAACACGAGACGGCGATTCCCGGGTGTCGTGGACCTTGCCCGCCGGCGAGGTGTCGACAATGCGCGCCGAGGTCAACTACGCGGACCCAAGCACCCGAAGCTTCGCCGGGTGGGCAGGAATCATGGCCGGGCTGGCGCTCGGTGTCGCGATTGTCGTCGGTGCGATGGCCTGGATGGCGCGCAATCGAGCACCGATCAAGCGCGCGCCCGCCGCGAAAGCACCGGTCATGAAGACGCCTGTCACGAAATCACCTGCCAGCAAGCAAGCTGACAACAGGAATCCGAAAAACACCACGAAGTAGCGCCTGGCGATTGCCCCACTCGATTGGTGTCGAGCGGGGCAACCGGGATCAGACGGCTTGCGCTGTCCCGACAGAGGTGTCGGGGGTGAGACCGAGTCGCTCGAGGACCTCACTGGTGGCGCGCGCAAAGTTCAAAGTGATGAAGTGCAGGCACGGAGCGCCTTCGGCGATCAACCGCTCACCCATCTCGGCGGCCAGATCGATGCCGAGTTCGCGGACCGCTGCACGGTTCTCGTCCGGACCGCTTCCGGCCGCGGCGTCGAATCGACGCTCGAGAGCGGGGGGCAACGACGAGCCCGAGAGCTCGAGCATGCGCCGCACCGAGCGCAGCGACGTCACCGGCATGATCTCCGGGATGATCGGCTTGGCGCCCTGTTCTGCGTCGTACGCACTCACCCGGTCACGAAGACGCAGGTAGTCCTCCACGTCGAAGAACATCTGCGTGATCGAGTACTCGGCGCCGGCACGCAACTTCGACACCAGGTACTTCGTGTCGTATGCCAAGTCCGGAGCGCGGTAGTGCCCCTCGGGGAACGACGCGACGCCGACGTGGAAGTCGCCCAGGTCACGGACCATCCGCACGAGTTCCTCGGCGTACTCGACGCCTTCGGGATGCTTCTTCCATTCGCCGAGCGGATCGCCGGGCGGATCGCCGCGCAATACGAGGATGTTGCTGATCCCACGATCGGCGTAGGCACCGACCATGGCGCGAAGCTCTTCGGTGCTGTGTGAGACAGCAGTCAGGTGAGCAACCGGCAGCAGGGTCGTCTCTTCGGCAAGTTCGCCGGTGACACGCACCGTACGATCGCGCGTCGAGCCACCTGCGCCGTAGGTCATCGAGACGAATGCCGGTCCGAGCCGCTCGAAGGTACGCACCGCACGCCACAGGCGCGCTTCGGCGTCCGCGTCACGCGGCGGCGAAAACTCGACCGAGAACGGAATACGGCTACCTGTCGAGGAAGCGATCCGATCGACGATCGACGGTGTTCGGGTGGCCCATCCCTCGCTGGAGCGGCCCCTGACTGGATCGAATGTCACCGGTCAAGCATATATTTTCCAGCTGCAAACAAGCTCATCGCCCAGTACTGCGTATCCCGAATGTCAGGATCGCGCAGTTCACGGCCCGACCCGCCGTTGATTCCAACCCCCACTAAGCTGGGCTCCAAGCTCGCTTCCGTGTAACCCTCCGGCGCGAGAACATACCGATCTTGGAGGCCACCCTGTCCGCAGGAACCGCGCGCGTTGGACAGAGTTCGACCAACACCGCACCGCATCCGACCTCACTCGAACTGCCGGGTCTGTTCGAAGCAGCGCTCCGCGACTTCTTCGATTCACGCCGCGAACTCGTCTCGAACATCGGCGGTGGATACGAGGAGGCCGTCAGCACCCTCGAGGCCTTCGTCCTGCGCGGAGGAAAGCGCGTCCGACCGTCGTTCGCCTGGACGGGATGGCTCGGCGCCGGAGGCGACCCGAACGGTAAGAACGCAGACGCGGTGATTCGTGCGTGCGCCGCCCTCGAACTGGTGCAGGCCTGCGCGCTCGTCCACGACGACATCATCGACGCATCCACGACCAGGCGCGGCTTCCCGACCGTTCACGTCGAATTCGAGAACCAGCACCGAGACGAGGAGTGGAGCGGCGATTCCGCGCACTTCGGCGAGGCCGTCGCCATTCTTCTCGGCGACCTGGCCTTGGCCTGGGCGGACGACATGATCCGAGAATCCGGGATCAGCCCCGAGGCGGCCGCACGTGTCAGCCCGGTCTGGTCGGCAATGCGCACCGAGGTGCTCGGTGGCCAATTCCTCGACATCAGCAACGAAGCCCGAGGCGACGAGACCGTCGAGGCAGCCATGCGGGTCAACCGCTACAAGACCGCCGCGTACACGATCGAACGCCCACTGCACCTCGGCGCCGCGCTGTTCGGTGCGGACGCCGAGTTGGTCGATGCCTACCGGACCTTCGGCACGGACATCGGTATCGCCTTCCAACTTCGCGACGACCTGCTCGGTGTCTTCGGAGATCCGTCCGTCACGGGCAAACCGTCGGGCGACGATCTCATCGCCGGTAAGCGAACTGTCCTGTTCGCGATGGCGCTTGCCCGCGCCGACGCCGCAGATCCGGCGGCAGCAGAACTGCTCCGCAACGGAATCGGCACGCAGCTGACCGACACCGAGGTCGACACTCTGCGCCAGGTGATCACCGATCTGGGCGCCGTCACCGACGTCGAAACGCAGATCGACACCCTCGTCGAGGCAGCTGCGAACGCCCTCGACTCGAGCACGGCAACGGCAGAGTCCAAGGCTCGCCTGACCGACATGGCGATCGCGGCCACGAAGCGAAGCTACTGACCGTGGCACACGTGCACCGCACTCGAACCGTCAGCTCGCCGACCGATCGAGTCGTGATCGTCGGCGCGGGACTTGCCGGACTGTCTGCGGGGTTGTATCTGCGTGGCGCCGGCCGCGACGTTACGATTCTCGAGAGCAACAGCTCGGTCGGTGGGCGAGTCGGTGTCTACCAGGGCAATGACTACAGCATCGACAACGGCGCAACGGTGCTCACGATGCCCGAACTCGTCGAAGACGCCCTTGCGGCCGTCGGCGCCGACCCAGCCTCGACAAACCCCAAATTCGTTGTGCACAAGCTCGATCCGACGTACCACGCGCGATTCGCAGACGGCACCGCTCTCGATGTCCACGCCGACCCAGAAGACATGGCTGCCGAAGTCTCCCGTGTCTGCGGGCCGGAAGAAGCGCAGCGATACCGTGCGTTGCGGCAATGGCTGAACCGGATCTTCGACGCGGAATTCGACCGCTTCATGGACGCCGACTTCGATTCTCCCCTCGGACTGGTCAATTCGCGTGACGCAGTCAAAGATCTGAGCCGGCTCGTCGCACTGGGAGGATTCGGGAAACTGGGCGGGCAGGTGGATCGCAAGATCCGCGACCCTCGCCTCCGGCGGATCTTCACCTTCCAAGCGCTGTATGCGGGCGTTGCTCCGTCTCGGGCCCTCGCGGTGTACGGGGCGATCGCTCACATGGACACCTCACTCGGCGTCTACTTCCCCGAGGGCGGGATGCGCACGATCGCCGAGTCGATGGCCGACGCCTTCACCGAGGCCGGCGGAATTCTGCATCTCGGCCGCACTGTCGAACGCCTCGAGGTGAGCGATCGGCGCGTGCACACCGTTCACACACGCGACGGCGAGCGCTTCGACTGTGACGCCGCCGTCCTCACTCCCGACATGGCCGTCACGGACTCGCTGTTGCGCCCGCATACGCGATTGCGTCCGCGCCCGGTGCGTACATCGCCGTCCGCTGTCGTGATTCACGGCACTGTTTCCTCCGCGGTCGCCGACGAATGGCCCGCGCAGCGACACCACATGATCGACTTCGGCGAGGCGTGGAAGCGTACCTTCGCCGAGATCACGGCACGCCGCGGCCGCGGGCGACTGATGAGTGATCCGTCACTGCTCGTCACCCGACCGGCACAGACCGATCCGAGCCTGGCCTTCTCGCGAGACGGCCGAATCCGTGAACCGCTGTCAGTCCTCGCGCCGTGTCCGAATCTGGACAGTGCAAGTCTCGACTGGTCGACTCTCGGCCCGCCCTACGTGCGCGAAATCATCCTCACGCTGCAAGAACGTGGCTACACGGGACTGGTCGAAGGGTTCGAGATCGATCACGTCGACACCCCGCAGACCTGGCTCGAGAAGGGCATGGCCGCGGGTAGCCCGTTCGCAGCGGCACACACCTTCACCCAGACGGGGCCGTTCCGACGCAAGAACCTCGCCCGCGGCTTCGACAACGTCGTTCTCGCCGGATCGGGAACCGTTCCGGGGGTGGGAGTACCGACCGTTCTGCTGTCCGGACGGCTCGCCGCCGAACGTATTACCGGTACACGCGAGCGAGCCAGCGCGGTGGGCACTCGTGCGAGCAACTAAACTGGCCCCTCGTAACCGACCATTCATCCACGATTCACCGACTCGGGCGCTGCACGCGCCGATCGACACCGATCTCCTCGGGGGAGGAACCTGCACCGATGACGTCCTCTGCCGCAGCCACTGAAAGACCGTGGCACCTAAGGGCCGCCAATTTCCTTCGGACTCCCGAAGGTCACAGTGCACTGCTCGGTTTCTTCGGCGCAGTCATGATCACTTTCGGCGGATTCGGTGCCGGTAGCGTCCGGCGCCAAGATCCGCTGCTCGAGTCGATGCATCTGTCCTGGCTCCGTTTCGGCCACGGATCGATTCTGTCGGCGGCCATCGTCTGGATCGGTGTCCTGTGCATGATCGCCGCCTGGGTTCGACTGGGCCGCTCGACTCTGCGCGGTGACGTCTCGTTGCGCGGCCTGCGCTACGTCGTCCCGGTCTGGACGTTTCCGCTGCTGTTCGCGGTGCCCATGTTCAGCCGTGACGCCTACTCCTACCTGGCGCAAGGCGCGTTGTTGCGCAACGGCTTCGACCCGTATGCAGTCGGCCCCGTCGTCAATCCGGGAATCCTGCTCGACAACGTCTCCAACGTGTGGACGACGACAACTACCCCGTACGGTCCGGTTCACCTTCTCCTTGCCGACGCCATCGTTCGGCTGACCGGCGAGAACGTCATCGCCGGCACGATGCTGTTGCGGATCACGATGCTGCCCGGACTCGCCCTGATGATGTGGGCCGTTCCCCATCTCGCGACGAAGCTCGGCGGAAACACCTCGATCGCCCTGTGGCTCGCAGTACTCAATCCCCTCGTCCTGATCCACCTGATCGGCGGCGTTCACAACGAGATGCTCATGGTCGGCCTCATGGCCGCAGGCATTGCGCTCGCTCTCGAACGCAAGCACCTCTTCGGGATCGGGCTGATCGCGCTCGCCGTCGCGATCAAGGCAACCGCAGGCGTCGCACTTCCCTTCATAGTCTGGATCTGGATGATCCACGAGCGGGAGGACGCCGCAGCGGCCGGGCGAGAACCGGCGTCACCGATCCGATCGTTCGTCAAGACAGCCGGCGCAGGTTTCGCGGTGTTCGTGGCGGTACTCGGATCCACCTCACTGATCGCCGGAGTCGGCCTCGGCTGGACGACGGCACTCTCCGGTTCGGCAAAGATCATCAACTGGCTCTCGCTGCCCACGATCGTGGCGCACATCGGAACCATGGCAACCTCCTGGTTCGCCGGCGACCATTTCAACGACATCCTCGAAGTCTCCCGGACCATCTCGGCGGTTGTGTTGATCGCGATCATCGCCGTCGTGTGGTGGCGCTACCGCAAGACCGAACGCGACGCCGTCATGGGCATCGTGATCGTGATGGTCGCCATCGTCGTTCTGTCCCCCGCAGCACTCCCCTGGTACTACTCCTGGCCGCTGGCAGTAGCGGCCGGTTTCGCAATGTCGCCGACGACTCTCGCCGTACTGACCGGGCTGTCCACCTGGCTGATGCTGGTGTTCCAGCCGGACGGATCGATCGGCCTGTACACCTTCCCGCACGTGGCTCTGGCCATCGTCGCTGCCGTGATCGCGGCGATGTCCTTGCAGACGGAAGACCCACTGCGACTTCGTGGACGCAAACACGAGAAACCGATCGAAATGACGTCAGCCGTCTCGGCGCCCTCGACGTCAGGATCTGCGTGATCCGCGTGTCATGAACGCACTGCCTGCGTCCTATGAATTCTGCGAGGACGTGACGAGGGAACACGGCCGAACGTACTTTCTGGCCACCCGGTTGTTGCCCGTACCTCGACGCCGCGCAGTTCATGCGCTCTACGCATTTGCTCGCGTCGTCGACGACATCGTGGACGAACCCTCGGGTCCGCATGAACGAGGCACGGTGCTCGCCGACGTCGAACGTGCAGCCGTCAACGCACTCGACAACCCCACTGCGACAGGTGGCTTCCCGTCGACGGTTCCCCTCGACCTGACACGCGTACTCCCGGCCTTCGCGGATGCTGTGAAGACGTTCGACATCCCGCGCGCATATTTCGACGCCTTCTTCGAGTCCATGCGGATGGACGCCCCCGACACGGCGAAGTTTCGACCCGTTTACAACACGATGGACGAACTCAGCGAGTACATGTACGGCTCTGCCGTCGTCATCGGTTTGCAGATGCTCCCGATTCTCGGAGTGAGCGTTCCGCAGCAGGAAGCGGTAGTGCCCGCGTCGAATCTCGGTGAGGCGTTTCAGCTGACCAACTTCATCCGCGACGTCGGTGAAGACCTCGACCGGGGACGTCTGTATCTACCGGCGGGCGAGTTCGCCGCATTCGGGGTCGACATCGAGATGCTCGAGCACGGGCGCAGAACCGGAACGGTGGACGTTCGGGTCAAGCGCGCGCTGGCACACTTCATTGCCGTGACGCGGGGGCGGTATCGGTCTGCCGAATCTGGCATCCCGATGCTCGATCGGCGGGTCCAGCCGTCGATCCGCACGGCTTTCGTGTTGTACGGAGCAATTCTCGACCAGGTCGAGCGCGCCGACTTCCGGATACTGCATCGACGTGTGTCCGTTCCAGGACGCACGCGACTTCGAGTCGCTGCGCCGGGTCTGGTCCGGTCGGCAACCTACGCGCGAAAAACCGCATGCGGTGAGTTGTCAGAAGGCCGGCAGCTCAGAAAGCCATGGCCTGTGCGCGGCGGATGACCTCACGCGCGAGATCACCATGCAGTGCGTCCACCGGGCGCCCCGGCAGGGAATCGTCGGCCAGGAACAACCAGCGGAGGATTTCGACATCGGTGTAGCCGCCGTCGTGCAGCACCGCCAGCAGACCGGGCAGCCACTTGACGATCTGGCCGTCCTCGCCGAAGAACACTTCGGGGACACCGAGAACGCCATGCCGCTTGACTGCGATGATCTTGTGATCGCGAAGCAACTGGTGAACCTTGCTCACCGGCAACCCGACGTTCTTCGCCACATCCACCAGCTGGAACAGGGAAACCGAAGAATCCAGGACATCATCACAATAAGGAATCGCGCTCACCGCGAGAAGTTTATCCGGTCCGGCGAGCCCGCTGTGTACCGCCCGGTGCAGTGCTCGAAACTGCCGCTCCGCTCAGGTCACAGCGCTCTGTGACGTTCTCGAGACTTCCGCGTCGGTATCGCTGGCTACGATGGACGGGATGCGGCGTATCAGTAACCGGGATTTCGCGGTGGATGTAAATGGGTGCCCTCACTGCGGGAGCCAGTACGCGGTAAACAACCACCCACATGCCGACAGCTACCACCTAGACCGCAAGCAGACAGATCGCAAGCACGGAGGAACAGTCATTACGGAGGTCGAGGGTTGATCGGCGAAATGCTCGAGCGCCGCTATCGAGTGGACGCACCGATCGCGCGCGGCGGTATGTCGACCGTGTATCGAGGCCTCGATACACGGTTGGATCGACCTGTCGCGATCAAGGTGATGGACCCGCAATTCGCCGGCGATCCAGCGTTCCTGACTCGTTTCGAGTTCGAGGCCCGGGCCGTGGCCCGACTCAAGCATCCGGCCCTTGTGGCCGTCTACGACCAAGGCAGCGATCGCAATCACGTGTTCCTCGTGATGGAACTCGTCGACGGTGGCACCTTGCGTGAACTCCTTCGTGAGCGCGGACCGATGCCGCCACACGCAGTCGCTGCAGTCGTGGCACCTGTCCTGGACGCGTTGGCGGTGGCGCATCGAGCGGGACTGGTTCACCGTGACGTCAAACCCGAGAACATCTTGATCTCGGACACCGGCGAAGTGAAGATCGCCGACTTCGGATTGGTGCGTGCAGCTGCGGCAGCAACCACCACCTCCAACAGCGTGATCCTCGGCACCGCGGCCTATCTGTCGCCGGAACAGGTGACGTCAGGAATTGCCGACACTCGAAGCGACGTCTACTCGACCGGTGTGTTGATGTTCGAACTTCTCACCGGTACAACACCGTTCACCGGCGATACGTCACTCTCCATCGCCTACCAACGCATCCACGACGATGTCCCGCGCCCAGGTTCACGTATCCCCGGTGTACCGGCGCAGTTCGATCGTCTGGTCGCCGAAGCCACTCACCGCGAGCCCGCACATCGTTTCGCCGACGCCGGTGAGATGGCAGCTGCACTTCGCAGTGTGAGCGAGCAACTGGAACTTCCGTCATACCGCGTTCCCGCTCCGCGTCGAAGCGCCCAGCACCAGAGCGCGCAAGTTGCCCCGGCCCGGCCACAACCGGCGCCTGCGCCTCCCACGGAGGTACACCCGAACTCTGCTGCGCGCCCGAACCCTGCTGCCACGACGGTATTGGCGTCCGGCGTGGCCCCGGCTGTGGCAGCCACCACGGCGCTCGGCACGGGCTCTCCTCCCCCTGGCGGTATCCAGCACACTCGCGCGGTCACCGCGCAAACTGCTCGTCCGGCGACGGTCGACGGCGACTCGGATTTCGACGACGGTTCCGATTTCGGCGACGACCACCCGGGGCACGACGATCCGCATGCTCATTTTGTCGAGGCACGACGCAAATCGCGACGAGCCACCCTGATCTGGCTGCTCGTCATCGCGGTCCTCGCGCTCACGTTGGGCTTCGGCGGATGGTGGATGGGCTCGGGCCGCTATACAGCTGTTCCCTCGATCGACGGGCTGGCCAAGGACACTGCGGTCACCGCTCTGCAGGACGCCGGGCTCTCCCCCGACGTCCAGGGTCAGTACTCCGACGCCCAACCCATCGACACGGTGATCGGGACAGACCCGGCCTCCGGCTCGAGGGTCACCAAAGGCTCGACCGTGGCGTTACTGACTTCGCTCGGGCGTCCGACTGTCCCGCCCATTCCGGCCGGCGGCGACGTCTCGGCCCTGGGCGCACAACTCGCCGACCGCACTCTCGTCGCGGTCGACGGCGGGGACACATTCAGCTCCAAGATCCCGATCGGCGGCGTGGCCGCGCTCGACCCGGCACCGGGAACCGAAGTTGCCGTGGGCTCCTCGGTCAAGGTCATCACATCCAAAGGGTCACCGCCCGTGGACATTCCCGATGTGAAGGGCATGTCCGAGAACGCTGCGCGCGCCGCCCTCGACAAGGTAGGCATCTCAGTCAGCACCACCAGAACAACGTTCGACGACGCCGTCGAGGGCGGAGGCGTGATCGGCACCGATCCCGCAGTCGGGTCCTCCGTCAACGCCGGCACCTCCGTGGTTCTGCTCATCTCCGACTCCGTCAAGGTTCCCTCGCTGATCGGCCGCTCCGTCTCTTCAGCACGCGAAGAACTCGGCCGCCTCGGCCTCGAGATCACCGTGCGTCAGCTCACCCAGAACGACAGCTCGGTCATCATCAGCCAGAGCGTCAAGAACGACCTCGTTGCCAAGGGCACCGTCATCAGCGTCGTCGCAATTCCCTGACAGTCCGCTTCGGCCTAATCTGAATTCATGGCCACGTGGGAACCCGAGAGCATTGGGATACTCGACTTGCCGTCGGGGAGATCGATTCGGGGTCGAGGACTCCGCAATCCACTTCCTTCGGGACCTCTCCCCACCTTCGGCGTCTATCTGACCGGTAAAGAACCTCCCGACACCGAGTGGGAGTCGGAGTGGGTCCGCTGGCGAGATTTCTGGTTGCCGAGCGATCCCGATGCGCTGCGCAGGGCCCTGCACGAAGTGTGGGTGCGCTCGGAAACCGAAAGAGTCGAGATCGCGTGCGGTGGTGGATACGGCCGCACCGGAACAGCGTTGGCCGCTCTTGCCGTCATGGACGGAGTGCCCAGTAAGGACGCCACCGCGTACGTTCGCGCACGTTACTCACCTCGCGCCGTCGAAATGCCCTGGCAGCGCCGATTCGTCACACGATTCACGCAATAGCGAACGCCCCCACCTGCGCGAGCGGGTGAGGGCGTTTGCCGGAAATCTATGCCGGCGCGAATCAGCTTCGGCGAAGCAGGGTTTCAGCCTCGCAGCATCTCGGCCACGAGGAACGCGAGCTCCAACGACTGTTGGGTGTTCAATCGGGGGTCGCACGCCGTCTCGTAGCGACCGCCGAGATCGAGGTCGGAGATGTCCTGCGCGCCGCCGAGGCACTCGGTGACGTTCTCACCGGTCAGCTCGACGTGGATGCCACCCGGATGTGTGCCGAGACCGTTGTGGACCTCGAAGAATCCCTGGACCTCGTCGACGATGCGGTCGAAGTGGCGCGTCTTGTACCCGGTGGAGGCTTCGTGGGTGTTGCCGTGCATCGGATCGCACTGCCAGATGACCTGGTGACCGGTGGCTTGGACCTTCTCGATGATCGCCGGCAGCAGGTCGCGGACCTTGCCGTTGCCCATGCGCGAGATCAGAGTCAGACGACCTGGCTTGTTGGTGGGGTCGAGACGCTCGACGTATTCCACCGCCATTTCCGGCGTCGTGCTCGGGCCGATCTTGAGGCCGATCGGGTTGGACACCAACTCGGCGAAGGCGATGTGCGCGCCGTCGAGCTGACGAGTGCGGTCACCGATCCAGAGGAAGTGAGCCGACAGGTCGTAGAGCTTGGGGTGATCGCTGTCGTTGTCGAGACGCAGCATCGCGCGCTCGTAGTCGAGAACCAGGGCCTCGTGGCTGGCAAAGATCTGTGCCTGGTGCAGGCTCGGATCGGTGACGCCACACGCGTTCATGAACTGCAGGCCGCGGTCGATCTCGGCTGCCAGTTGCTCGTAGCGTGCTCCCGCGGGAGACGCTGCGACGAATTCGCGGTTCCAATCGTGCACCTTGTGCAGGTCGGCCATGCCGGCGCCGGTGAGTGCGCGAACCAGGTTCATCGCGGCGCTGGCGTTGGCGTATGCACGCACCAGTCGCGAAGGATCGTGGGCGCGGACTGCCTCGTCGGCGACGAGCGAGTTGATCATGTCGCCGCGGTAGGACTTCAGACCCAACGAGTCGATGTCGGCCGAGCGCGGTTTGGCGTACTGGCCGGCGATGCGAGCGACCTTGACGACCGGCATCGAGGAACCGTAGGTGAGCACGACGGCCATCTGCAGCAACGTGCGGATGTTTCCCTTGATGTGCGGCTCGGTGTTGTCCGCGAAGGTCTCGGCGCAGTCACCGCCCTGGAGCAGAAATGCCTCACCACGCGCGACCTGCGCGAGACGCTCTTGCAGCGCCTCGACTTCGCTGGCCACCGTGATGGGAGGCACGCTCTCGAGCACAGTCCGCATGGCGGCCGCCTGGTCAGCGGGCCACGAGGGCTGCTGAGCAGCGGGCTTCGCGAGCGCCTCGTCGAGCTGCTTACGCAGTCCGGCAGGCAGCGGCGGGAGTTCGGGCAAGCGGTCGATCGGCACGTCGACAGTCCAGTTCACCTCTACAGGATATTCGCTCGCTCGTCGGCGCGTCACACAGGCTCTCGATCGCAGCCCAATCGGAACACTTCCCGCGCACCGAAACCTGGGTCAGCGAAGTGACCGTGCAGCCGAAATGGCGTCGAACTTCACGAGGTTGTGCCTGGCGTCGGCAAGTGCGTCGTGTGCGTCGGCGGGCGCCGACGGGAGGGCAGGACTGCCGTTGTCTTCCCAGAACTGTCGGAGTTCGCGGGTGTACCGCGGCATCGACTGCGGTAGTTCCGTCATGTCGCCCCACAACTGGCACAGCGCGACGTGGTCGTAGGCGGCGACCCACGCCCAGAGCTCCGGAACCACCATCGGCCGCGGAACGAAGAATTTCAGAAGATCGTCGCGGATCTTCTCGCGTGATTTCCACAGCGGCGACGAAGGCTGCGGCAACTTCGGCAGCACGTTCTTGCGCACCCAACTACCGGCACGGGCGGGATCGAACTCCGTCGAGACAGCGTAATACTCTCGGCCGTCCTCACAGACAACGCCGATGGACACGAGATCGATGGTTCGACCGTCTTCGATGAATTCACAGTCGTAGAAGTAGCGCACGTCCGAAAACTATGCCGCACGCGCAGGCTCTGGAGCCAATGCGCGTGCGGCCGGTGTGGGAAATCTCTAGCTGGCTTGTGCGTCCGGGAGCGAATCCTTGTCGGACTTCGCGGATTCCTTCGACTCGGCCGAGGCCACGAGATCGACAACCGACTCGCCGCCTTCCGCCGGAACGTCGACGGCAGCTTCGGGTTTCGTGGGCGCCTGGTTCTTGAGGCTTGCCGCGTAGATGTCCACGTACTCCTGGCCGGAGAGTTTCATCAACTTGTACATCACCTCGTCGGTCACAGCGCGCTCGACGAAGCGGTTTCCGCCCATGCCTTCGAAGCGGGAGAAATCGATGGGTTCGCCGACAATCACGGTGACCTTGGCGGGACGCCACATCCGTGAGCCGATCGGATTCATCTTGTCGGTGCCGACCATCGCTACCGGGATCACCTTGACGCCCGATTCAAGTGCGAGGCGCGCCATTCCGGTCTTGCCTTTGTAGAGGCGACCGTCAGGCGAGCGCGTCCCCTCGGGGTAGATACCCAGCAGGCTGCCCGAACCGAGGACCTTGAGACCGGCGTTGAGTGCATCCTGCGCCGCGTCTGCACCGGTTCGGTCGATGGGGACCTGACCGACCGCGGTGAAGAACCACTTCTGGAAAGCGCCCTTCAGACCGGAACCGGTGAAGTACTCACTCTTGGCAAGGAACGTGATGCGGCGGTTGACGCGAAGCGGAAGGTAGAACGAGTCCAGAACCGCCTGGTGATTGCTGGCCAGAATGGCCGCCCCGTCAGTCGGAATGTTCTCGTGACCCTTGACCGTCGGACGCCCGAGCAGCCAGAGAATCGGCCCCAGCAACACATACTTGAAGAGCCAATACCACACGGCGTCCCTCCCATTCACAGCTGAATTTCGCTGAGTACGACCTTACTGCCGACCGGTAACCCCCGCTACACACGCCCCTGCAGGATCGACCCGATCACAGTCCGGCAGACGTGGTTCCAGCGCCGTCGACCCCACCAAGATCCTGAGGCACTACCGATCGGGCCAATGCGGCGGCGCCGACCATGCCCGCAGCTTCGCCCAGCTGAGCGGAACGGATGCGGGCCAGTGGGCGGTGCTTCGCCCCGGTCAACAATGTCGCGTATTGCTCGCGGGCGTCGTCGAGAAACAGTGGGGCAGAACTCGCGACGCCGCCGGCGATCACGACCAGATCGGGATCGTAGACGTCACCGACCATGGCCAGACCCACGGCCAGCCAACGGGTGAACTCGGCGATCGTTGCCAGCGCGAGTGGGTCACCGTCCTGCGCGGCGTTGGCGATCCGGCGACCGGTGAGCGAACCAGGATCCACCGCTACCTCACGCGCCAGGACCGTCGACGCGGCCGGGTCGGCGGCAAGCAGTTCGATTGCCGTGTCGACGAGCGCCGTTCCGCTGCAATAGCGCTCCCAACACCCACGTTTGCCACACGCGCACTGACGCCCGCCCGGAACGACCTGGATGTGGCCCAGTTCGGGAGCGACGCCGTGACTCCCCCGGTACAGCTCACCGTTGATCAGCAGCGCTCCACCGATTCCGGTCCCGATTGCCACCATCACGACATTGCGGCCACCTGCGGCCGCGCCGAATCGGTGCTCCGCGAACGCCGCCGCATTGGCGTCGTGTTCGAGAACGACCGGCAAGCCGAGCCGCTTGCTCAAGTCACTTCCGACCGGCGCGTCCACCCACGGCAAGTGCGGAGCGAACCGAACCGAGCTTCGATCGGAGGTGATGAAGCCGGCGACCGCCAATCCCACGGCCGATACCTCGTGCCTGGTGACCAATTCGCGCACGACGCGATCGAGACCGTCTTCGAGTGCCCTGGCCGACTGCGGGGTCGGGGCTTGAATCATCTCGAGCACTTGTCCGTCGACGTCCACGACGGAGGCCCTGATACTCGTCCCGCCGACGTCGATGCCGACCGTCAAGATGTCGTCCATGGTGGAGTCGGAGACCGCTTTCAAGCGGCGCGCGCTCATCGCGACGATTCCCGCGCGAGCGGCGTCCGCTGGAGTGCGCACCCTGAATCGGTGCCTCGTGCGTCGGTGACCATTGTGTCGATTGTGCTCATCTCGGGCCGTTCGCTCTACCCGGGGTACTGAGTCAGTCCTTGACCGTCACGTTGATCGGGACAAATGCCGCCGTGCGAGTTCGCTCCGCACCTGGCGTCGTCGGACCGCCTTCGGGTCCACGATCGGGGCCTGACGGCCCCCCGAGAAACTCGTCGAGAATCTCACGAAGCAACGCAAGGAATGCTGCTGCTTGACCCGCGAGGAATGCCAACAGTTCGTGGTGCTCACCGCGAACCAGTGCGGCGAGGGCGCACACCGGGCACCAGCTGCAGCCGGTGAACACCGGCTGCGTGTCCGTGGACGCCGAGTCACTCGCAACGTCTGCCGTCGCTGCTGCGGCCTTCTGCAGCACCGGTTCCAGGCGCGTCAGAACGGTTTCCGCCAGCGCGCGAAACTCCGCGACGAGGCGCTCGTGCTCTTCGCTCATACCGGCCACACCGCGGGATCCGGGCTGAACCGGATGATCAGGTAACTGCCGTCCAACTCCGCCCCGTTCACGACACAACGACGCAGCACCGACGCCAAACGAACTCTGCGTCGTACGCCGTCTGCTCCCACCAGCACATCGTCCTCCACCCGGCCCAACGACAACGACGACGGATCCACGAGCGGAAGGTACATCCGCATCACGTACACCGAATCGACTCCGGTCCCGGACTCCAACGACACCACGATGTTGTCCGCGGTACCGACGGTGCCCGAATCCGTGCCCGCTCCACCCTCGAACGTGGCCGCGATCTCGCCCAGAGCGGCCAACCCTACCGGTTCGGCGCAAGCGCGTTCGACCGTTGTGACGGACATTCCATCGGTTGATCCACGCAGTTCGTCCACGACGAGTGCCTGAGCCGCCCGGATCGACGCGAGCCACTGCGCCGCCGGTGAATCGTCGACACTCTTCCCTGCGGACGAGTTGAACTGCGGGACAAGGTTGTTGACCACAATCCCGTCAACTCGCAACCCGGCCAGAGCCAGCCCGGACAACGTCCGACGAGTCGCCGCGACCGACACGCCGTCGGCCGACGTCACCACACGCACGCCGGTGTTCTCCCGATCCGAGAGGTGAACCGCGATCCGATCCACCGACGCGAGCACGCGTTCGACGACGGACACGAACAGGAGCAGCCGCATGTCCGTACCTGTCACAGCGACCATCCGCCTGTGCCGCGGCCACAATCGCTCGAGATACTCCGACACCATCGACGGCGAGCCGAGTAGCCGCAGCGCTTCGGCTGCGGCCGGACAGTCCACGATCACGAGGTCGTAGTCGCCGCTGTCCGAGAGGTCGACGATCTCGGCGAGCCCGAGCATGTCTTGGATGCCCAGGGATCCCGTCAACTCTTCCGGTTCCAAGCCCTCGAACGACGAACCGTGTTCGTGATCTCCCGCTCCGAAAGTTCCTGCAGCGTCGATCAACCCCGACAATCCTCGGAACTTGTCCTCGAGGAGCGCTGACGTGTCGAGTTGCCGGACGTCGAGACGCTCGGTGAGAGATGTGGTCGTTCGCGGATTCGGCACGCCCAGGACGTCTGCAAGAGAACCTGCCTGATCGATCGACACGAGCAGCACTCTCGCCCCATCGGTCGCAGCCGACACAGCAGTCGCTGCGGCAAGCGTCGTCGTGCCTACTCCGCCTTTACCGACGAACAGTTGGACGCGCGATCGTTGCTCCGGCACTCAGCCCTCGACTCGCTTCTTCAGTTCCTTCAGAGCTGTGTCGGTGATGATCTTCTCGGCCTTGCGCTTGAACAGTCCGATCATCGGAATCGTCAGGTCGACCGTCAACTCGTAGGTGACCGACGTGGTGCCGTTCGGGCCGGGCTCGAGTGTGTACGAACCGAATTGGGACTTCTGAATCTCGCCCGAGATCAGCTCCCAACTCACCGCCATACCGTCCGGTGCCCACGAATACTGCAGTTCGTAGGTGTCCTTCACCATCCCCGCGTCGAGGACGAAACGTACTCGGTCCGCGCGGCCGCCCTGTCCCGGCGCCGTCACCTCGACGGACTTCGCCGCGGCCACCCACTCGGGGTACCGCTCGAAATCGGCGATGACGTCCATCACGGCGTCGGCAGGAGCGTCGATGCTGATCAACCCCTTGGTCTTCTCGGCCATACGACTGCGCTACCTTCCTTCGTCAAAAGTCCAGAACCTGCACAACGTGCAGTGCTTCGATTATCAGTCCGGTGCTACTCCGGCGGCACGTCCCGCTTCGAGTTCGCGCTTGAGCTGGAACGACATGACCTTGCCATCGACCCGACGCTTGCGGTTCATCCCGGCGAGGTCGAGGGTCGCCAGATCGGACGGCGATACGCCGACCGGCTCACAGTGCAGGAAGTAGTGCGCGATCGTCCCGTCCATGACCGGTTCGAGCCACACCTCCATGGTGCCGACCAGCTGACCGGACACTCCCCAACGGAATCCTGCGGGACCGCGATCTTCCCGGACTTCGAGCTCGAGATCACTGAACCAGCGACGCCACTGCGCGCGCGAGGACAACAGTTCGGCGACCCGCTCGGGCGGGGCGGCGATGAAAGTCTGGTCTGCGACCTGAATGCTGCTCACCGAAGTAGCTTCACATATCGCGTCCGCGAAGCGTCGAGGGGTGTCGCAACACTACATACCGGACAGACTGTAAGCCTGGCCACAACTGCGTCGGACATGCGACTACAGTAGGAGACGAAAACCCTACTCGTCAGTATTTCGCAGTGTCGGAGGTATTTCGTGCCTGAGTTCAGCGCACCCCAGACGTTCACCATTCCCGAGGATGCCTCCGCGGTCGACTCGGTCTTCGCCTTCGCGAAGACGAAGCCGGCGGCGGTTGTCTACAAGCGCAAAGTCGGAAATGCATGGGTCGATGTCACTGCAGGCGATTTCGCCGCTCAGGTGACTGCCGTCGCCAAGGGCCTGATCGCGATCGGAGTCGAGCAGGGCGATCGCGTCGGCCTCATGTCGGCGACTCGCTTCGAATGGCCGCTCGTCGACTACGCCATCTGGGCGGCCGGCGGCGTGACGGTTCCGATCTACGAAACCTCCGCAGCCGAGCAGGTTCGCTGGATTCTCGAGGACTCCGAAGCAATCGACCTCATCGTCGAGAACGACGCACATGCCGCGACCGTGAAGGACGTCGCTGCAGCCGCCCCCGCGCTGCGCACGGTGTACCAGATCGATGCCGCGGCAGGCGGTAAAGGTGTTGTCGAGGAATTGACCGCACTGGGCGCCGACATCTCCGACGAGGACGTCCACGCCCGCGTCGCGGCACTGAAGGCATCCGATCCCGCGACCCTGATCTACACGTCGGGCACCACGGGCCGACCCAAGGGCTGCCAGCTGACGCACTCCAACCTGATTGCCGAGTCGAAGGGCATCCTCGACTCCAACCTCGGCACGCTGCTCAAGACTCCTGGCGTTCGCACTCTGATGTTCTTGCCGCTCGCGCACGTTCTCGCTCGCGCAGTCAGCATCGCGTCGTTCGATGCCGGTGCAGCGCTGGGGCACACGAGCGACATCCCGAACCTCGTTCCGACGTTCGGCGAGTTCAAGCCCGACTTCATCCTCTCGGTGCCGCGCGTGTTCGAGAAGGTCTACAACAGCGCACGCGCCAAGGCGCACGGCGACGGCAAGGGAAAGATCTTCGACGCGGCCGCAGACACCGCCGTCGCGTGGAGCGAGGCGCAGGACAAGGGCGGCGCCGGCATCGTTCTCAAGGCCAAGCACGCTCTCTTCGACAAGCTCGTGTACTCGAAGCTGCGCGCAGCGCTCGGCGGGCAGTGCCAGCTGGCCATTTCCGGTGGTGCACCTCTGGGCGCTCGACTCGGCCACTTCTTCCGCGGTATCGGTGTCACGATCTACGAGGGCTACGGA
>NZ_LVCT01000398.1:0-10823 GCF_001647205.1 Rhodococcus sp. EPR-134 | reverse complement strand
GAAGACGGCGAAATCCTCCTCTCGGGACCGGTGGTCTTCACCGGCTACTGGCGCAACGAGAAGGCGACCGCCGAGTCGATCGAGAACGGCTGGTTCCACACCGGCGACCTCGGCACCGTCGACAAGGACGGCTACATCACCATCACCGGCCGCAAGAAGGAAATCATCGTCACGGCAGGCGGCAAGAACGTCTCCCCCGCTCAGCTCGAGGATTCCCTTCGCGCGCACCCGCTGATCAGCCAGGCCATCGTGGTCGGCGACCAGAAGCCTTTCATCGGCGCCCTCATCACCATCGACGCCGAAGCTCTTCCCGCCTGGAACGAGCGCAACAACAAGGCCGCAGGAACCACAGCGGCCGACCTGGTTTCGGACGGCGAACTGGTCGGCGAAATCCAGGACGCCATCGACGAGGCCAACAAGCTCGTCTCACACGCCGAGGCGATCAAGAAGTTCCGCATTCTTCCGGTCGACTTCTCCGAGGACACAGGCGAACTCACGCCCACGATGAAGCTCAAGCGCAACGTCGTGCACGAGAGCTTTGCCGCCGACATCGAAAAGATCTACGCCAAGTAGGTTTTCGGCAAGCAGCTTCTCGCAGCAACGAACGGCCCGCACCGAATTCGGTGCGGGCCGTTTGCGTTCGAGTCCCGGTAGCTCAGCCGAGGAGATTACGCAGCTTCGAAGCGAGCGTGTCCCACTTCCAGTCTTCGGCAACCCATGCCCGGCCGGCTGCTCCCATCGCGGCCGCGCGATCACGATCGGACAGCACCTCGATCACGGATTCGGCGACGTCGCGAACAGAGGTGCCGTCGACCACGAGCCCGGTCTTGTTCTGCTGCACCGTTTCCGGAGCGCCACCACTGCGCCCGGCGATGACCGGCACACCGGTAGCCGAGGCCTCGAGGTAGACGATTCCCAGTCCTTCGACGTCCAATCCGGCGCCTCGGGTACGGCACGGCATGGCGAACACGTCGGCGATCGTGTGGTGCGCCGCCAACTCTGCGGCGGGCACCGTGCCCGTGAAGACGACGTGATCGTCCATCCCGGTCTTACGCGCCAATTGGCGGAGATGGTCCTCGTACGGCCCACCTCCGACGATCACCAGTACCGCCCCGTCAATGCTCTTGCGTACGGTCGGCAGCGCCTTGATGAGCATGTCCTGCCCCTTGCGTGGCACGAGCCGCGACAGGCACAGGATCGTGGGCCGCTCGCCCAGCCCGTATCGCTTACGCAGTTCCGCGCGGGCGACCGAGTCCGGGTGGAACACTGACGTGTCCACTCCGGAAGGAAGGTGCTCGAGCGCCGCTTGCGGGCCGAAGGCCGCCGAGAACCGCCCACGGGTGTATTTGCTGACGAACGTCACCGCATCGGTGTGGTCACCGATCACACGCAACGACTGCCGCGCACCGGGAATCATCGACCATCCGACCTCGTGGCCGTGAGTACTCGCGATCACTCGGCTCGCTCCGGCGCGTCGAACAACCGGTGCCAACAACGCCAACGGTGCTGCCGCACCGAACCAGACCGACTCGCAGTCGTGCTTCTTGACCAACTTCGCGGCTCGACGAGCGACAAAAGGCGACGGCAGCATCAGCGTCGTCGGGTGCCGAACGACCTCGAAAGGCTGTGCCGCATCGAACTTCTTGTGCGAGTCGCCCCGCCACCGCGGTGCGTACACCACCAACTTGTCCGGCGGCAGATGCCCGGCGAACGTGTGGAGATAAGACTGGATACCTCCGGGGCGAGGAGGAAAATCGTTGGTCACCAAGAGGGTCCGGCGCATCCGTCCACCGTAGGGCACTCGGTGCTTCAAACGTGCGAAGGGCACCTCGCCGCTGCAATCGACCCAGCCGCGAACTACTCAGCCCAGATGGCTGTTGGTCCAGTCGACCCATCCGGTTCGCAATTCTTCGGTTCCGACGCCAACGACCGCTCGGATCCGCGAATCGAGGTCTTCGGCCGTCATCTTTCCGGAGGCGAGAGCGCGAAAGAGGTCGGTCAGCTTTGCTTCTCCGAATCGATCGGCGATATACGCGTTGATCGACCACGCCGATTCGTACGCCAGTGAACTCACGACCGGTACACCGCTGAACTGCGTGTCGTCCGGAAACTCGGTCGGAGTATCGCCGGAGCGTACCGCTGCCGCCAGAGTCGGCGCGATCTCACCCCAGGCCCGCGAGGATCCACGGTTTCCCGCGTATTCGGCAAACCCTTCCAATACCCACATCGGCGACCCGTCACGGGTTTTCGATCGGGCGGCTATGTGCATCAGTTCGTGGCGCAACACCGTTCGCCTGGTGATGTCGGTCAACCTCGAAGCCGCGGCAGGCGAGAAGACCACCCGCTGGCCGCTCACGTCGGAAGACCCGTCCGCCGTCGCATCCGCGACCGACACTGCGGCAATCGAAGCGCCGTCGTGATGGGAGCCGACCAGTGCGGTGAATTCCTCAGCGGACCCCGCCACCATGAGCACCGCGCGCTCGGACCACCACGGCCCCCACAACTGCGTCGTGTTCTCGATGGCTGAGTCCACATCGGCAGCCAAAGCGTCGACGAACGCCTGCTGACCCGGGTGGCCGATCACCAGCGCGTTACCCGCAGAATTCTCGGCGACGGCAAGCGGGCCGAAGTCCCAGGGGCCATTCCAGGATTCGCCCGCCGTTCGGGCGCCGTCCAGTCCGACGATCGACCCGTCCGCAAGAACCGACCACTGATCGCCGCGTTTCGCGAGTGTCATGGACACTGCCTTGCGCGTGGGCAATGCGTCGACGCCGTCGAGGGCGTACCGCAACAGAACTTGCGCATTCCATACTTCGACGTCTCCGCCCGGCGCACCGGTTCGCGGCGCCGGAGTCAGGCCGCCGCTGGGAATCTCGTATCCCCAGTCGGAGAATTCGAGCGCTCCCGCTGCAGTGGCTCGTCGAACTTCCGCCTCGAGCACACCGGGTGCGGCGGAACTGTCGACGAACTTCGCCAGCCCCGACGGATCGTCGGACATCTGAGCCGCGGCCCATGCATCGAGAAAGCTCTGGACTTGAGCGCTGCGTTCCGCGTCCTGTTCGGCGGCGGCGTTTTCGTCGGAATCGGACCTGTTCGTCAGGAAGATCGTCAGGCCCAGAACGAGCACCACGGCTACACCGAGCGCCACGAGGGCCGGATACTCCCAACGGCGTGGTCGATCTGCGCCGACGTCGGGCGTCGTCATCGGTTCAGTCGGCACGGTGCCGAGTGTAGGAGAACTCGACTCGACGCTTCACGGCGGCTGGCCACACGCCGCTCGGGCGCAGCAAGCCGTCAGTAACGACGCGCAGTGGAGAACTCCATGCCTGCCATCGACTGGACCTTCACCGGTACGCCGAACGTCGACGCATGCAGAATGTTTCCGTCGCCGGCGTAGATGCCGACATGCGAGTTGTCGCTGTAGAACGTCACGACGTCGCCGGGCTGTAGTTGGTCCCTCGACACCGGTACACCGCCCTGCGCCTGCGCTTGGCTCGATCGCGGCAGAGTCTTTCCGATCTGCTTGTAGGCCCATACCACCAGACCTGAGCAGTCGAACTCGTTCGGGCCGGTCGCGCCCCAGACGTACGGGTCACCGATCCGCGTGAGGCCTGCCTGCAGAGCAGCAGCACCCGAGCCAGGGGTCAAGTTAGCCAGAATTTTGCTGAGATCGACGTCCGGCGGGAAAGGCGTACCGCTCAGTTGGTTACGTTCGTCGTCGGTGAGATTCTGGAAGGCTTTGGTCACGTCGGCGATCTGCGTCTGCAGTTCACTCTGCTTGCGCTGCAAATCGTCACTGAGCGCGCGGGCTTGATCGGCGGCGGTTCGCGCTTCTTCGGCCGATCGCTTCGACGCTTCCGAGGCGGCACGCGCATCGGCAGTGGCTTGGTTGAACTGAGAGACCTGTACTGCCGCGTCGTTGGAAATCACGTCGAGCGCAGACATCTGGTCGAGCAACTGCTGCGGCGAGTCGCTCACCATCAACGCAAAGAGGCGATTGGTTCGCGCACCCTGGTAATTCGCTGTGGCAATACGGTTTACCGCCGGAGCGAACTCGGCGACGCGCGCCGAAGCCGCGTCGAGAAGACCCTGATCGGCTGCCGATCGCACGTCCGCATCATTCGCGACTGCCAGCTTCGCGTCGAGGTCGATCTGCGCGTTGTGCAGCGCTTCGTTGGTCTGCTCGGAAACCCGGGAGAGTTCACCGAGCTTGTCGAGCGCCTCGGTGGGGTTGGTGATGACGGGGTCGGCACCGGCCTGCATCGAAGGCCCTGCAACGAGTCCGAACGCCAGCACTCCCACTGTCAATGCGGCCCGTACTCGACTGTTGTTTTTCGATGAAACCACGGAATGCAACTCTCCGTCTCGGTGAAGCGACGCCGACCGGGACCGGTCGACGATCTGTTAGCTGGCTGTCAACTATCCACAGTACCTGTCTCGGCCGCGCAATGTCTCGATAAGGTTACGGAACGGCATAAGTTTGTGTCTACTCGCCGGTAGGCGTGTCGGGGTGAAGTACCGGGCGAATTGTCGCGAAACGAAAATGTGGGCCCCGAATCGAAGATTCGAGGCCCACATTCGAAGATGCGGAGCTCCCCCGAGCTCCGCCGCATCACAGCGGCGGATCGTTCCGACTGCCTACCGGAGACAGCCGTCGAGCGTGTTCAGAAATCAGTAACGGCGAGCGCCGTCGTACGGCATCGAGGACACCGGAGCGAGCTTCACGGGCTGACCAGCGGTCGACGCGTGGATGACATTGCCGTTACCGGCGTAGATGCCCGAATGCGATCCGCCGTAGAAGGAGATCACATCGCCGACCTGAAGATCGGACTGTGCGACGGCAACGCCGGCTGCAGCCTGGTCGTAGCTCGTGCGAGGCAGGTTGAGACCGGCCTGCTTGTATGCCCACTGAACGAGACCGGAGCAGTCGAATGCGTCCGGGCCGGCTGCGCCGTACACGTACGGGGAGCCCAGCTTGCTCTCTGCGGCGCGAACTGCCTGCTCACCAACACTGGAGATGGGAGCGGCCGGTGCAGCCGGTGCGATGTCGGTGATGCCCGGAATGACCGGCAACTGAGGAATAGAAACGCCCGGAACCTCGAACGTGCCGACGCCGGGGATGGTGATGGGGTCTGCCGAGGCAGGTGCAGCGGTTGCAGCGAATGCTCCGACTGCGAGCGCGCCGGCTACTGCCAACTGCGCTGAACGCTTGAAACTCTGTGACGCCACTTAAGGGGTGCTCCATTTCTTCCATTCATCCGCCGACCGAGTTAGCTGACGGGTTCGGGCTGGGAAGATCAGCCCTACCCGCGTGGTCTGCAGCGATCCTGCGTGCTGCACCCCAGGCGGGATTCACCCCAGTGGAAACTTGGGTTCCCGGTTCGGGTTCCTCGCGGAGATCCCGATTAGGCGGTTCCTGACGATGCCGGTCCTGTTTGGTCCGGCAAGACTTCGTTAGGTCTCAGGAAGGTTACGAAATGATCGCGACGATGTCGACCGCTTCGTGACAATCGCGCCCGAATCGCCGGAAATGGTGGTGCCGCGCCCGCGATACGCCCGGCGGGTCACGGGGAGATAACAACAGGTCGGTTCGGCGACCCACTCCAGGCCGTCAAACCCGCGCCCGATACCCACTGCCAAGGCTCACCAAACCCGACAATCCGATCTTCCATGCAGTTCAACGATGATTACTTGAAACTAGAACCTGTTCCGGTCACGGACGCGGTTTCAGCCATCGACAGACGCGCCAACGACCCCTCGACTCGCCCTACTCACAAGTAGGCGCGCGTCCACATTCGCGAGTTCCCACCGCAAGTGTGATCCTCGTCTCTCCTACTTTTGTCGGGCGTTCATCCACCGATTTCGCAATGGAAGTCCGTGCGGGTCGGATTCCGTGTCTGCGCTCTCGAATTCGTGTCGGGGGGTACTTCTATTGTCTGCGGTGTGAGTCCCGCCTCGGCCCGAGAATTTCCGTCTCCGCCCCCGTTCTCCGACGGGGAGAAGTTCGACGTCGGGCGGCAACTGAGCTTCGACGAACTGGACACACCGCTGAGCGAGACAACATTTGTCGTCGTCGACCTCGAGACCACAGGGGGCAGCGCCGACCAGGACTCCATCACCGAGCTCGGCGCCGTCAAGATCCGCGGCGGCGAGGTACTGGGCGAAATGGCTACACTCGTCGACCCCGGCCGGTCGATTCCGCCCTACATAGTCGAACTGACCGGAATCACCACGGCCATGCTGATCGGCGCACCTCCCATCGAACGTGTCCTGCCTGCATTTCTCGAGTTCGCCGAGGGCGCGGTGCTGGTGGCACACAACGCGCCGTTCGACATCGGTTTCCTCAAAGCAGCGGCGTCACGCAGCGCGCGCCCGTGGCCTGCGTTCCGTGTCCTGTGCACCGTCAAACTCGCCCGGCGCGTACTCACACGCGACGAAGCACCTTCGGTGAAGCTCTCCGCACTCGCCCATCTCTTCCAAGTGACCACCCAGCCGACGCACCGGGCTCTCGACGACGCGCGTGCGACCGTCGACGTCCTCCACGGACTGATCGACAGGGTCGGAAACCAGGGTGTCCACAGTTACAGCGAACTAGTCGACTACCTGCCCAACATTTCCTCGCATCAACGGGCCAAACGGTCCTTCGCCGCAAACCTGCCGCGAAGCCCCGGTGTCTACCTTTTCCGCGGTCCTTCCGACGAAGCCCTCTACATAGGAACTGCTACCGACCTTCGACGCCGCGTCCGCAACTACTTCACCGGTTCGGAGACCCGCGGCCGGATGAAGGAAATGGTCGCGCTGGCCACCCGCGTGGACCATGTCGAGTGCGCGCACGCTCTCGAAGCCGGGGTGCGTGAACTACGACTGCTGAGCGCGCATGCGCCGCCGTACAACCGTCGCTCCAAGTTTCCCAAGCGAGGTTGGTGGATCACCCTCACCGACGAGGCGTTTCCGAGACTGTCCGTGGTTCGCACGCCCACGGCCGATTCGATCGGCCCGTTCACCTCTCGCGCCGACGCAGTCGACGTCGCCGACACCGTCGCAGAGTTCAGTCGTCTGCGCACGTGTACCAAGCGTCTCGGACGCGGCGCCGTTCACGGCCCTGACTGCCCCGCTCGCGAACTGGGGGCGTGTCCAGCCTCCTGGACCCCGGAAATCAACGCAGAGGACTACGCGGCCGCCCCTGAGGCCGTGCGTGGATTCTTCCGAGGAACCAACGACGCTCCCCTCCAACAGATGCAGGCCCGGATCGACGAGCTGTCCGCACACGCGTTGTTCGAGAATGCTGCTCGTCTGCGTGACCGAACGGTCGCAGTCGCCACCGCAGTGCGGCGCACTCAGCGACTCGCCGCAGTCGCGGCGATCGAACAACTCGTTCTCGCCCGCCCCACCGGAGACGGCGGCTGGGAGCTGTCGGTGATCCGGTCCGGGCGTCTCGCGTCCGCCGGGCTCGCCAGACGTGGGACTCACCCGATGCCCGTCGTCGACGCCATCACCGCGGCGGCCGAAACCGTCCTACCGGACGACGCCCCGTTCCGCGGCGCGTCACCCGAAGAACTGGGACTGATCGCAAGGTGGCTCTCGTCGGACTGTGTCCGAATCGTGTCGGCGACATCCGGATACGTCGAACCTGTGAGCGGCGCCGGCAAGTGGGAAGCCTGGTGCCGACTCGCCCGAGCCGGAACCGAATCCGAACATCGATGACGTAACGGCGGGGCGGCACCCCTAAGCTCGATCGAAACCACCGGGTCATCACAACCCGCAGGGAAATCGAGGAGAGAAATGATCAACGCCATCGTCATGATTCACGCCGAGTCCGCTCGGATCCCGGAAACCGCGCAGGCCGTCGCCGACCTGTCCGGAGTGACCGAGGTCTACTCGTGCGCAGGTGACGTCGATTTGATCGCCATCGTGAAAGTGCGTGACCACGCCCAGATCGCCGACGTGGTCACCGGAGGAATCAACAAGGTGCCCGGCGTTCTCCGAACCGCCACACACATTGCGTTCCAGTCATTCTCCAGCGCAGACGTCGAGGCCGGTTTCTCGCTGGGTGAATAGCCCCTCGATCAGGCTTGGTCGGCCAGCTCGGCGGTGAGCGCCGCCCACTTGTGAAGCAGTTCAGCGCCCGCGCCGCTGTCGATCGCGGCAGCGGCTGCAGTCATCCCGGCAGAGATCGCACTCTCGAGATCGTCGCCGACACCGTTGAATGCCGCGATGGCCGCTCCCGCGTTCAGCAGGACCGCGTCCCGGACCGGCCCCTTCTGCCCGGAAAGCAGCGTTCTGGCGACGGTGGCGTTGATTTCGGCGTCGCCTCCACGCAACTCTTCGAGAGGAACGCGGTCGATTCCGAGGTCACGCGGATCCAGCGTGACAGTTCGCACACTTCCACCCCCGACGATGTGAACCGTCGACGTCGTCGATGTGGTCAGTTCGTCCAGTCCGTCGTCTCCCCGTACCACCAACGCCGAATTACCGCGCTGCGCAAGGACTCCCGCGACGACCGAGATCAGTTTCGGAAATGCGCACCCGATCAGCCCGGCACGCGGACGAGCCGGATTGGTCAGTGGACCGAGGACGTTGAATGCCGTCGGAATGCCGATTTCCTTGCGAGGCACCGCCGCAAAGCGCAGTGCGGGATGGAAGACCGGCGCGAAACAAAAGCCGATGCCGACCTCTTCGACGCACCTCGCAACCTGCTCCGGCCCGAGGTTGATGCGAACGCCGAGCGCCTCGAGCACGTCGGCGCCACCGCTCTTGGACGAAGCAGCGCGGTTGCCGTGCTTGACAACTCGCACACCGGACGCGGCAACCACGATCGAGGCCATCGTCGAGATGTTCACCGTGTTGGAGCGGTCACCACCCGTGCCGACGATGTCGACGACGTCGGAATCGACCGGCACGCGCCTGGAGTGTTCGAGCATCGCGGCGGCGAGCCCTTCCAACTCCGCGGGGGTTTCTCCCTTCATCTTCAGACCGACCCCGAAAGCAGCGATCTGAGCGGAGGTGGCGTTGTCCGACATGATCTCGCCCATAGCCCAGCGACTGTCGGCTTCCGACAAGTCACTGCCGTCCGTGAGCAAACCGAGAATCATCGGCCAGGACCGCACCACTGCACTCGAATCGATGTTCACGGCGTTGGATGCGTCGGTGCCGGCCATAGTGCCTTGGTCCCCTGTCGTTCAAGTGGGCTGGATTTCGAGCTGTCGTTTCGAGCTGCCATTTTGTGCTGCCATTTTGTGCTGCCGATGACCCTCGCAGCCTAGTCAGTGAGGTAACGAGGAAACCGAATAGGGCCGCTCAGGACTTTCTGCGACCGCGTTTGGGCGGCGCCTCCGCAAGTATCGGGGGCTGGAGCGCGTCCCACCCGGCGACCGAACCACCGAGTCGCTGCGCCAGACCAGCCATTCGTGACCGCTCCTGGGAGCAATGCAGGGCGTCAAGCACCTGGACACGCTCGAAGACGACGCGAACCGAATTCTCGACCACCGGAGTCACGTCCTCGGGCCGACCCACGCCTCGCACATATCCGTCCTGGGCGACGATGCTCTCGGCATCGGCTACCGAGCCCTCCGGGAGGTCGAGATGATGCCGCAGAACCACTTCGGACTCCGCCCTGAACTCCGGCTCGGTGGAGGCGGCACGTTCGAGAGCCGTCGAGCTCGCCTCGGCGTCGTCGAAGCCTTCGGCAACGACGACCAGATCCGACCGCCCTGCATCGAGCGGTGTCGGAATCTTCGTGCCGAAAATTCTCAGGAACCACGGTCTACTCTTGTGTGTAGCTGCCATCGCGCCAGCATATTCCGACCACGCCACCAGCGCGTTCGCCGCCCGATCCCGCGAACTCGAGCCGAGCGACGCGCCGATGGTGGACCCGAGTGGTCGTCTCTTACGACGAAGCGTCATACTTCTGTCTGTGACGAGCGCAGTAGGGACTTCAGGATCGGCAATCACCCAACGCGTGCACTCGCTGAACCGGCCGAATATGGTCAGCGTTGGCACCATCGTGTGGTTGTCAAGTGAGCTCATGTTCTTCGCAGGGCTCTTTGCCATGTACTTCGTGGCACGAGCTCAGGCGAACGGAAATTGGCCGCCGGAGCCAACCGAATTGAACCTGTATCTGGCCGTGCCGGTGACCTTGGTGCTTATCGCATCTTCGTTCACCTGCCAGATGGGTGTCTTCGCGGCTGAGCGTGGCGACGTCTTCGGACTTCGTCGCTGGTACACCATCACCTTGGTCATGGGGGCGTTCTTCGTCGCCGGCCAGGGTTACGAGTACTACCACCTCGTGCACGAGGGCACCACGATTTCGAGCAGCGTGTACGGCTCGGTGTTCTACATGACCACCGGCTTCCACGGTCTGCACGTCATCGGCGGTCTCATCGCCTTCGTCTTCTTGATCGCACGTACCCGGGTCAGCAAGTTCACGCCCGCCCAGGCCACCGCCGCGATCGTTGTTTCGTACTACTGGCACTTTGTCGACATCGTGTGGATCGCGCTGTTTGCCACGATTTATTTCATCCGTTAATCAGCTGTACGCCCCAGGCAGCCCCTGACGTCCAGTTCCGTCCCGACATACCAAAGGGATACAGATGAGTTCATCCCCCCCTCCCGCATCCGATAACTCAGCGAATGCCGCGAAGTCGCGTCGCCAGCGGAAAATCCGCCGGCGCGTCACTGGCGCGCTCGTATTGATGATGGGATTGATCAGCGCAGGTTTCCTCGCTTCGGCGTTGACACCAGCTCCGCAGGTTGCGACCGCCAGTGACGATTCAGCAGCCCTGATTCGTGAAGGCAAGCAGCTGTACGACACGTCATGCATCACG
>NZ_LVCT01000397.1:0-2403 GCF_001647205.1 Rhodococcus sp. EPR-134 | reverse complement strand
GCCGGCAGCTCGCAACGAGGCCCAGGCTGCACGCAAGGACCCCAAGTTCGATGCTGCGCAGACCGACGCCCTCGGCGCTTTCATCCAGGCCAACGGCGGCGGCCCGACGCTCATCCGCGACGAGAACGGCGAAATCGCCCAGTCCTCGCTGCGCGGTGGCGACGTCGGACGCGGCAGTGAGCTCTTCCGGCTCAACTGCGCGTCGTGCCACAACTTCACCGGCCGCGGTGGCGCACTGTCCTCGGGCAAGTACGCCCCGGTCCTGGATCCGGCCAGCGAGCAGCAGATCTACGCTGCCATGGTTACCGGTCCCCAGAACATGCCGAAGTTCTCGGATCGTCAGCTGACGATCGAGGAGAAGAAGGACATCATCGCCTACGTCAAGTCGTCGGGCGAGTCGAAGGACCCCGGTGGGTACGGGCTCGGTGGCCTCGGTCCGGCCTCTGAGGGTCTCGCCATGTGGGCCGTCGGAATCATCGCTGTCGTCGGTGCAGCATTGTGGATCGGAGCAAGGTCATGAGCGACGCTGGCCAGCATGGCGGCGATACGCCTAAGAAGTACACAGATGAAGAGCTCGACGCGATGTCACGCGACGACCTGGTCAAGCTGGGTACCAATCTCGATGGCGTCGATGTCGTCTACCGCCGTGATCGTTGGTCGGTAAAGGGCACCAGGGCGGAAAAGCGCGCCGAGCGCAACGTCGCCTTCTGGTTCGGCCTCGCCGGCGTTTCGGCGATCGCGTTCATCGCGATCTACCTGTTCTGGCCCTGGGAGTACGCAGGCGCCGGTGACGAGAACTACGGCAAGTACAGCCTGTACACCCCGCTGATCGGCTTGACCATGGGTCTGGCGATCCTCGGCGTCGGCATCGGTGCCGTTCAGTTCACGAAGAAGTTCATCCCCGAAGAGGTCTCGATCCAGGACCGCCACGACGGTGGTTCCACCGAGGTCGATCGTCGCACGATCGTCGCCGAGCTCGGCGACACCCTCGAGACGTCCACCCTCCCCCGCCGCAAGGCCATCAAGCGCAGCTTGATGTTCGGCGGCGGCGCACTCGGCGTCATGATGGTCATGCCCCTCGGCGGACTCATCAAGAACCCGTGGGCCAAGGGCGACGACTCACCTCTGTGGGTGTCCGGCTGGACCCCGAACTACCCGGGCGAGACCATCTACCTGCGTCGTGACACCGGCCGTCCCGAGGACATCGTCCTCGTTCGCCCGGAAGATCTCGATGCCGGTTCGATGGAAACGGTCTTCCCGTTCCGCGAGTCCGACCGTGGCGACGAGCACGCTCTGCTCGCAGCACTGCGCGGCATTCGTAACTCGGTGATGCTCATCCGCCTCCGCACGGAAGACACCGCGCGTGTCACCAAGCGTAAGGGCCAGGAAAGCTTCAACTACGGCGATTACTTCGCCTACTCGAAGATCTGCACCCACCTGGGTTGCCCCACCTCGCTCTACGAACAGCAGAGCAACCGTATTCTGTGCCCCTGCCACCAGTCGCAGTTCGACGCACTGACCTACGGCAAGCCGATCTTCGGTCCCGCTGCTCGCGCACTTCCGCAGTTGCCTATTACAGTGAACGAAGAGGGCTTCCTGGTCGCCGACGGTGACTTCATCGAAGCACTCGGCCCGGCATTTTGGGAGCGTCGACCGTGACCACAACAACAACCAAACCGTCCAAGATCAGCGCGGCAGCGGCTGGACAAGCGGAGGCTATGGACTCCCGCTACCACCTCGCCGCAGGCATGCGCCGGCAGATCAACAAGGTCTTCCCGACGCACTGGTCCTTCATGCTCGGCGAGATCGCGCTCTACAGCTTCGTGATCCTGCTGATCTCCGGTGTGTTCCTGACGCTGTTCTTCGATCCGTCGATGGCACACGTCGTCTACCAGGGCGCATACCAGCCGCTTCGCGGTGTCACGATGTCTCGCGCCTACGAGACGACCCTGAACATCTCCTTCGAGGTGCGCGGCGGTCTCTTCGTTCGCCAGATTCACCACTGGGCTGCACTGATGTTCGCGGCGTCGATCATCGTTCACCTCGCTCGCATCTTCTTCACCGGCGCCTTCCGTCGCCCACGTGAAGCGAACTGGGTCATCGGCTGCCTGCTGCTCATCCTGGCGATGTTCGAAGGCTTCTTCGGTTACACCATCCCCGACGACCTGCTCTCGGGCACCGGCCTCCGCGCCGCCTTCGGTGGTATCACGATGAGTATCCCGATCGTCGGTACCTGGATGCACTGGCTGATCTTCGACGGCGACTTCCCCGGCGACCTCATCATCCCGCGTCTCTACGTCGCTCACGTGCTGCTGTTCCCGGGCATCATCCTGGCTCTGATCGCCGGCCACCTCGCGTTGGTCTGGTACCAGAAGCACACGCAGTTCCCCGGCCCCGGCCGTA
>NZ_LVCT01000396.1:0-5938 GCF_001647205.1 Rhodococcus sp. EPR-134 | reverse complement strand
TCGGTGGTCTGTTCCAGATCAACCCCGTGTGGAACATCGGTCCGTACAACCCGTCACAGGTCTCGGCAGGTTCCCAGCCCGATATCTACATGATGTGGACGGACGGCCTTGCTCGACTGTGGCCGGCGTGGGAGATCTACCTGTTCAACCGGTACACGATCCCTGCAGTGTTCGCCGTCGCCCTGATCATGGGCCTCGTCTTCGCACTGTTGATCGCGTACCCGTGGATCGAGAAGCGTCTCACCGGAGACGACGCTCACCACAACATCCTGCAGCGCCCGCGCGACGTGCCGGTCCGTACCGCTATCGGTGCGATGTCCATCGCGTTCTACCTGGTGCTCACGATCTCCTGCATCAACGACATCATCGCGTACCACCTGCACATCTCGCTGAACGCAATGACGTGGATCGGCCGTATCGGCATGGTCATCCTTCCGCCCATCGCGTACTTCGTGACGTACCGGTTCTGCATCGGCCTGCAGCGCAGTGACCGTGCAGTCCTCGAACACGGCATCGAGACCGGCATCATCAAGCGGATGCCGAACGGCCAGTACATCGAGATCCACCAGCCGCTCGGCCCCGTCGACGAGCACGGACACCCGATCCCGCTCGAGTACCAGGGTGCTGCTGTCCCGAAGAAGATGAACAAGCTCGGCCTCGCCGGCAAGCCCGGTAGCGGTAGCCTGATCACCGCTGACCCAGTCGAGGAGAGCGAGGCTCTCGAAGCCGCTCATCACGAAGCTGAGCACGAGCAGCTTCAGATCCTTCTGGACTACCAGAACCGAACCAACGGCAAGTCCGATGGTTCCAGTGGAGAACTCCACTAAGAACGTCAGCTGACCAGTGAGGCCCCGAACCGGATTCCGGTTCGGGGCCTCACTCGTTCTCTGAGCGATTCAGTATGGACAACCTCCAAGTGGGGCACCACTCCCCCGGTTCGTCGTCTGAGCGTCGACAACAGCAGGCACTACGCTTTGCTAGACCTCGAGCACAGTCGAATAGTGCTCCACCGTCGGGAACGGCTCGTAGAAGTGATGGAGAAGTTCTCGCCACTTCTCGTATCCTGGCGACTTACGGAACCCGATGGTGTGTGACTCCACGTCTTCCCACTCGACCAGCAGGAGATATCGCTCCGGTGATTCCAGGCAGTGCGAGAGCCGCAGCCTGATGAATCCGGGAACCTCGGAGATGATGGTTCGGGCCACGTCGAATGCGGCCGCGAAACGCGCTGACTGCGACGGATCGACCTGCAGGACGGCATGTTCGAGAATCATCTACGGAGTGTTGCACGTTCTCGGGAGTCCCCTCGAGGCGTTGTCGCCTGGTGAGATACTCGGACCATGACATCCCATGCACGCGGCACCTTCGAGATCGATCTTCGCCCCGCCGATCCTGAGCTCTCCGGACGCGTCGGACGCTTCGAGTTCGACAAGACGTTCATCGGCGGCGTCGAAGGCACGTCGTCCGGCCTGATGCTGTCCGCGGGCGATCCGACAGCCGGTGCAGCGGGCTATGTCGCTTTGGAGTTTGTCACGGGGCAGGTCGACGAAGCTGTGGGATCGTTCGCCCTGCAGCAGTTCGGTCAGATGATCGACGGAACGCAGAAGCTTCTGTACGAGATCGTGCCGGGGTCCGGAACCGGCGAGTTGAAGGGCATCGCAGGCACTCTCGAGCTCGAGGTCGTCGACGGTCTGCACCGCTACGACCTCGAATACTCGCTCCACGATTGACAGAGAGCGGTTGTTGACAGGGACCCTCCTACCACCGAAACGTACATAAACGACAACAGAGGCGCCGTACCCGGGTGGGTGCGGCGCCTCTGTTCGAGTGCGGGTGAAACTAGTGCTTCTCGGGTCCGGTGTAGTACTCGAACACCAGGCCTGCGGCTGCGGCGAGCACACAGACAACTGCGACTGCGATGAGCCACGGCTGGAAGTACGCCAGCGACACTGCCGCGAGTGCAGCAGCAGCGGCAAGCAGGATCGGCCAGAAGCTACCCGGGCTGAAGAAGCCCAGTTCTCCTGCACCGTCCGAGATTTCAGCGTCGTCGTAGTCCTCGGGACGGGTGTCCAGACGACGGGCGACGAAGCGGAAGTAGGTACCCACGATGAGCGTCAGACCTGCAGACAGGACGATGGCCGTCAGTCCGGCCCACTCGATACCTGTGCGTGACAGAGCGGTGAACACTCCGTAGATGATCGCGACGAGAATGAAGAACATCGTCAGGATCTCGAAGAGCTTGGCTTCGATCTTCATATCAGCACTTGTCCTTGTTCAGTGAAGAGGCTGGCCGGCTCAGTTGCCTGCAGTGGCGACGGTTGCCTGACGGTACTCGCGGTCGGTGTTGAACGGCGTGGTCGACGTAGCCACCGGCGACTGACCGATTGCCTGCAGAGCCTCAGCGGTCGTCAGACCACCCTTGCCCTCCGCGTCACCCTTGCGCAGTTCGATGTACTTGGCGAAGTCCTCCGGCGAAACCGCACGAACCTCGAAGTTCATCATCGCGTGGAACGTGCCACACATTTCTGCACAACGCCCGACGAACGCGCCTTCCTTCTCGATCTCACTGATCTGGAAGATGTTGTCCGAGTGGTTCTCCTTGGGGTTCGGGAGAACGTCACGCTTGAACAGGAACTCAGGCACCCAGAAAGCGTGGATGACGTCCGAGGAAGCAAGTTCGAACTGGATCCGCTTGCCGGTGGGCAGAACGAGGATCGGGATCTCCTGGCTGGAACCGACGGTCTCGATCTTGTCGTAGTGCAGGTAGCTCAGGTCCTCGGTGCTGTTGCCGTGGATCGGGCCGGGGACTTCTTCCCCGTGTTCGTTCACGGTGGAACCCTCGGTCTTTGCAGCCTCTTCGGCCTCGACGTCGATTCCGTTGTACTTGGCGGAGCCGTCACCGAACTCGATGGAGCGGTAGCCGAACTTCCAGTTCCACTGGAAGGCCGTGACGTCTACGACGACGTCAGGATTGTCCGTCTTGTCCAGAACGTGGTTCTGAACGATGACGGTGAAGTAGAAGAGAACCGCGATGATGACGAAGGGAACTGCCGTGTAACCGAGTTCGAGCGGCACGTTGTATGCCGGCTGACGCGGGAATTCCGGCGAGTCCTTCTTCTTACGGTGGAAGATGACGGCCCAGAAGACCAACCCCCACACCAGCACACCCATGACGAGGGCGGCTACAACCGACCACGTCCACAGCTCACGCATGCGCGTCGCCTCCGGGGTGATGCCCGAAGGCCACCCGAAACGAAGCACTTCGTTGTCGATGGAGCAACCCGACAGCAGCAAGGCAGCAATGCCCAGAGATACTGCCAGCCCCGCTCGCCGAAGGATCCGACCTTGCGCCACGTTCACGCCTTCCTGATCGCCACAAAATTCAACTAGGGCATGCCCGGAGGGAAGGCCCAATTACTACGCAGCGTAGACCAAAGCCGGGCGCTATCCATCCTCGGGTCCTCGCCCGTGTCGCGGCGGACGTCACACAGCTCTCTCAGGTGCTGCTCAGGAACGGCTCAGGTCGTTTCGGCGACGCACATCACGTCGATTCGTTCCGCCGCGATCGGCAGGGACGTCGATCTGCGGCATACTTTCGTCAAGAGTTCGTTGACCTCTCCCCGACACTCGTGTCCGGGAGCCTTCTGTACAAAAATTCTGAATCGAGGAACCGGACGCTGTGTGTGGACTGCTCGGGCTACTGACATCTGGCGGAACCAGCGAGGACGCCGTCTCGCGGGTCGACCAGGCGATGCATTGCCTTCGTCACCGCGGGCCGGACGAACACGGGACGTGGAACGACGATCACCTCGTCTTCGGGTTCAACCGCCTGGCGATCATCGACATCGCTCATTCCCACCAGCCGCTGCGTTGGGGCCCACCGGAGAACCCGGAGCGTTATGCGCTCACGTTCAACGGCGAGCTCTACAACTACTTGGAGATCCGCGCCGAACTGGTCAAGGACCACGACGCCGAGTTCTTCACCGAGGGCGACTCCGAGGCCATCGTCGCTGCATTCCACTACTGGGGTGAGGACGCGGTCCGGCGCCTGCGCGGAATGTTCGCGTTCGCGATCTGGGACACCGACACACGCGAGCTGTTCATCGCGCGCGATCCGTTCGGGATCAAGCCGCTGTTCATCGCGACCGGCGCCGGCGGCACCGCGTTCGGCAGCGAGAAGAAGAGCCTGCTCGAACTCACCGATCTGATCGGCATCGGTACCGAGCTGGATCCGCGTGCCATCGAGCACTACACCGTTCTGCAGTACGTACCGGAGCCGGAAACACTGCACAAGCAGATCCGCCGCCTGGAGTCGGGCAGCTTCGCTCGGGTGCGTCCGGGCGAGGAGCCCACGTTCACGCGGTATTTCACGCCGAAGTTCCCGGCCAAGCCTTTTGCACCTGGCACCGAGAAGGCGCGCTACCAGGAAATCGCCGAGGCACTCGAGGATTCGGTCGCCAAGCACATGCGTGCCGACGTCACCGTCGGTTCGTTCCTGTCCGGCGGTATCGACTCCACGGCGATCGCGGCGCTGGCGATGCGCCACAACCCCAACCTGATCACCTTCACGACCGGTTTCGAACGTGAGGGCTATTCCGAGGTCGACGTCGCTGCAGAATCTGCCGCAGCGATCGGCGCGAAGCACGTCGTCAAGGTGGTCTCCCCCGCCGAGTTCGCCGCTGCCATTCCCGAGATCGTCTGGTACCTCGACGACCCGGTAGCCGATCCGGCATTGATTCCGCTGTGGTTCATCGCGAAGGAAGCGCGCAAGCACGTCAAGGTCGTGCTGTCCGGCGAGGGTGCCGACGAGTTGTTCGGCGGCTACACGATCTACCGTGAGCCGTTGTCGCTCAAGCCTTTCGAGTACCTCCCCAAGGGGCTGCGTCGGGCCGCGGGCAAGTTGTCCGAACGCATCCCGGACGGCACTCGCGGCAAGAGCCTGCTCAATCGCGGTTCGTTGACCCTCGAGGAGCGCTACTACGGAAATGCTCGTAGCTTCAACGACGCTCAGCTCCGCGCCGTCCTGCGCGATTTCCGTCCGGAGTGGACGCACCAGGACGTCACTGCGCCGATCTACGCGCAGTCACGGGACTGGGATCCGGTTGCGCGGATGCAGCATCTCGACCTGTTCACCTGGCTGCGCGGCGACATCCTCGTCAAGGCAGACAAGATGACGATGGCCAACTCGCTGGAACTGCGTGTGCCGTTCCTCGATCCCGAGGTCTTCGACGTCGCGTCACGCGTACCGCTCGAACAGAAGATCACGAAGGACACGACCAAGTACGCACTGCGCCAGGCCCTGGAAGGCATTGTGCCGCACCATGTTCTGCACCGTGCGAAGCTCGGATTCCCGGTTCCCCTGCGCCATTGGCTGCGCGGCACCGAACTCTTCGACTGGGCACATCTGCAGATCGAGGAGTCGGGTACCGACCACATCTTCGACAAGCAGGCCGTCGTGAAGATGCTCAACGATCACCGCGAGGGCGTGTCCGACCACAGCCGACGCCTGTGGACCGTCCTGACCTTCATGGTCTGGCACGGAATCTTCGTGGAGAAGCGCATCGTGCCGCAGATCCAGGAGCCGGTGTACCCGGTCAATATCTAGGCCTTCGGCCCCGTGAGCGGTTAGGGAGTCTCCGAACTCCTCAACCACTCACGGGGCGGAGCCCTACTTCGGCAGGATCGTCGCGATCTCGTCCGCTGCCGCGCTGCCGTATGCGTCGGTAAGGCGCTTGAGTGCCTCGTCGCGATTGAACACCCACTCCTGCGTTCCCACGGTCTCGAGAATCAACACAGCGACCAAAGATCCCAACTGTGCAGCACGCTCGAAGCTCAGACCGGCGCCGTGTGCGAGCAGGAACCCGGCGCGGAAGCCGTCACCAACGCCCGTCGGATCCACCTTGCCGGTCTCGGGCACTACATCGACGCGCACCCAATT
>NZ_LVCT01000395.1:0-33748 GCF_001647205.1 Rhodococcus sp. EPR-134 | reverse complement strand
TCTTCTGCTGAAGCAGACCCCACTCGTACTCGTTGGTGAACAAGTACTTCGCGCCGTGAATGAGCGCCTTGGCCTCGTCACCGGACAGGCGGGCAAGCTGCTGCGACGGATCCGCTGCGAACGGAATCCCGAGCAGACGGCATTCGTCGGTATGGCGAACCATGGCCTCGGGGTCGTTGGCGCCGATCAGCACCAACTCGACTGCGCCTGCAGTCTTGGCCACTGCCGCGAGTTCGATCTCGCGAGCCTCGCTCATCGCACCGGGGTAGAACGACGCGATCTGCGCCATGTCCTCGTCGGTGGTGCACACGAAACGCGCCGTATGTGCCTTGTCCGAGATACGGACCGCGCTGCAGTCGACGCCGTTGTCCTCGAGCCACGTGCGGTACTCGGCGAAGTCGGCACCGACTGCGCCGACGAGTAGCGGGGACCCACCGAGCACGCCCATGGCGTAAGCGATGTTGCCGCCGACACCACCGCGGCGAATCACGAGATCGTCGACCAGGAAACTCAGCGAAACGTGGGCGAGCTGATCGGCGAGGAGCTGATCGGCGAAGCGGCCGGGGAAGCGCATCAAGTGGTCGGTGGCGATGGAACCGGTTACCGCAATAGTCACGGATCGTGGCCTTTCAGCGAAGTGAGTACAAGAATGAAAGAGGAGCAAAAGTTCACGTTACCGCCCGTAGCGCCGTCATCGGCGTCCGAGCTGTCGGATCGGAACGGTCTACGTACGAGTCACCACAAACAACTGACGCGAAACCGAATGTCGGTTCCGCGTCAGTTGTTCGTGAATTGAGTTGTGATCGACAGACTCAGTTGAACGAGTCACCGCAGGCGCAGGAGCCTGTTGCATTGGGGTTGTCGATCGAGAAGCCCTGCTGCTCGATGGTGTCGAGGAAGTCGATGGACGCACCTTCGACGTACGGCGCGCTCATCCGGTCGACAACCAGATTGACGCCGTTGAAGTCGACAGTGAGGTCCCCGTCGAGCGTGCGGTCGTCGAAGAACAGCTGGTACTTCAGTCCGGCACAGCCGCCGGGCTGCACTGCAATACGCAGCGCGAGGTCGTCGCGACCCTCCTGATCGAAGAGTGCCTTCGCCTTGGCGGACGCGGCCTCGGTCATCTTGACGCCGTGGGTGGCGGTCTCGTTCTGCACAGTCATGGGCTCTCCCTAATGTTCGTACCAACCCGTGAACGCTTCAACGGTACGCCGCTGCCGACTTATTCCCGCCAGTCCTTTACCGGGTGCGATTCGTCTTCATCCTATCCGGTCTTCCCGACACGGCAACGGCGCGTCGACGCTTGTGGATCCTCAGCTCCGGACGCCGCGCCAGATGTTCCACTCGCGTGCCGTGTGTTCGGCGAGTCCCTCGAGACACGCCGACGCTTCCTCCATCGCACGTTCCACCGACCCGGCGAAATCCGTCACCGACTTCGCCGCGACTATCGAGGTCGACGCATAGTCCGCCTCGTCGAGCGTCACCTGGCCGGCAAAGACGAGCGTCGGAACGCCGTGTGCTGCCCCCGCCGAAGCGAGCGTTGTGACGAGTTTGCCGCGCAGAGATTGGTGGTCGAACTTGCCTTCGCCCGTGATCACCAGGTCAGCGGAAGCCAGTAGCGCGGCTTGTCCGGTGCGATCCGCGACGACGTCGGCCCCGGATCGCCGCTGTGCACCGAGCGCAAAGAGCGCGGCACCGATACCACCCGCGGCGCCGGCACCCGGAAAATTCGACACTCGTTTTCCGGTGACGGACTCCAACTGTTCGGCCCATCTCGCGTTCCGCGCTTCGAGGACAGCGACGGCTTCGGCGTCGGCACCCTTTTGCGGGCCGAACACCGCTGCCGCACCGTGCTCGCCGAGAAGTACGTGTTCGACGTCGGTGGCGGCGAACAACTGAGTGCCTGCCGTAGCCGCCGCTGCAACCTCCAGGCCGCCCAGCGCCTCCACCAGTCCACGTCCCCCGTCGGTGCAGCAACTCCCACCGAGTCCGACGACAACCGTCTTCACGCCTGCCTCGAGCGCGACAGCGATCAGCTCTCCCACACCGAGACTGTGCGCGGCGAGTGCAGTGTCCCGCGTCGGCGGACCTCCGAGCAGGCCGAGCCCGACGGCCTCGGCGGACTCGATGTACGCCGTGTCCGAATCGAACAGCCACGTGGCGTCGACGGCGGCGGTCAAAGGCCCGGACACCCGTGCAGTCCGGATGTCGCCCCCAGCCGTGGCCAAGACGTCGACGAAACCCGGCCCACCGTCGGATTGTGGCGCGGTGACAACGTCGTCTTCGGGTCGGCCACGTCGCCAACCGGCAGAAATGGACTCAGCCGCCTCGACGGCCGTCAACGTCTCACCAAACGAATCTGGAGCAACTATTACCCGCATAGCCGAAGTCTAAGAGTCCCGAATGACCCCGATGTTTCACGATCTCGCGCGTTTCAGTGCCTCGGGCGATCGGGTTTTTCAGAAAGACCGAGGTCGGTTTCCCAGACCGTGCACTTATCCAATAGCCTGGAGGTGTGAAATTGCTACGCCGCGGTGACTCAGACAACTCCGACAAACGTGACGTCGAGGGCACTGAGGCATCCTCGGCCTCCGAAGAGGCGCCCATCGAGCAGGTGGGCAAGGGCCGCCCCACACCCAAGCGTCGTGACGCCGAGGCGAAGAGGCGTGGCCCCGTTGCCCCTGCCCCGCTGACCGCGAAGGAAGCCCGCGCCCGCCGTAAGGCGACCCGCGGCTCCAAGGAGGACCGCAAGGCCGAAGCCGCCGAGCGTCGCGCATCGTCGGCAGACCGCCGCGCCCGCATGCTCGCCGGCGAGGACAAGTACCTGCTCCCCCGCGACAAGGGACCGGTTCGCGCCTACGTCCGTGACTTCATCGACGCTCGCCGCAACCTCGTCGGGCTGTTCATGCCGCTCGCGTTGATCCTCATCATGACCATGTTCGTCACGCCCGCGCTCCAGCAGATCGTCACACTGGCAATGCTCGTGATGATGCTCTTCATGGTCGGTGAAGGCATCTGGCTCGGTCGCATGATCAACAACCGCGTCGCCGAGCGCTTCCCCGACAGCACCGACGGCGGATTCAAGCTCGGCTGGTACGCGTTCGTTCGCGCGTCGCAGATCCGTAAGCTGCGCGCACCGAAGCCTCGTGTGGGGCCGGGCGACGCAATCTGAGCGTGACGAACACGTATAGAACTTTGGTCCTCGGCGGCGCGCGGTCTGGTAAGTCCGCGCACGCCGAGGATTTGGTTTGTGCAGGCCACTTACCCGAAAGTTCGGCACCGGTCCGGTACCTGGCGACAGCCAGACGTGATGTCTCCGACGCAGACTGGGAAAGCCGGATCGACCAGCACCGCAACAGACGGCCTTCTCATTGGTCGACTGTCGAAACCGCAGCTGCCGGTGACCTCGCGGCGCAGCTCGAAAGCGATTCACACACAGCGACGTTGGTCGACGATCTGGGAACGTGGCTGACCGCGGAACTCGATCGGCAAGGCGCTTGGGACGCACCGCGCGGCACCGTCACGCCCGCGGCGGACAGCCTGGTCGCCAGTGTCGAGAACTACCGCGGACACCTGGTGCTGGTCAGCCCCGAAGTGGGTTTGGCCGTCATCCCCGAGACGCGGTCCGGACGATTGTTCCGCGACGAGATCGGCACTCTCAACGCTCGTATCGCCGCGGTGTGCGATCGTGTCGTACTAGTGGTTGCAGGGTTACCGCTCATCTTGAAAGATACTGCTGCACAACCGGAAGGCACGATGTGAGTACCGAGGCCAATCCAGGGGCCATTTCAGGGGCGAATCCAGATGCCAACCCTGACGTCGCGCCAGTCAGTAGCGCCGACTTCGAACCCGTCACCCCGCCCGACCGCGAGGTGCGAGCGCAGGCCGATGCGCGTCAGCGTGATCTGACCAAGCCGGCCGGTTCGCTGGGCCGACTGGAGGCTCTCGCCGGCTGGGCATCAGCCTGCCAAGGAGTTTGTCCCCCACACGCTTTCGCTCGGCCTCGCGTCGTCGTGTTCGCGGGTGATCACGGAATCGCCCGCAACGGCGTCTCCGCCTATCCGCCGGAAGTGACCGCACAGATGGTCGCCAACTTCCTCGGGGGCGGCGCGGCAGTCAACGTCCTCGCCGAGGTTGCCGGCGCCACGGTACGCGTCGTCGACATCGCAGTGGACGGCGATACCGATCCGTCCGTCTCGAACCACAAGGTGCGCAGGTCTTCCGGGTCCATCGACCGCGAAGACGCCATGTCGAACGAGGAAACCCTTCAGGCCATCGCCGCCGGCCGAGCGATCGCCGACGAGGAAATCGACGGGGGCGCAGATCTTCTCATCGCCGGCGACATGGGCATCGGCAATACGACGCCCGCAACCGTACTCATCGCCGCACTCACGGACAGTGAACCCGTCGCGGTCGTGGGTCGAGGTACCGGTATCGACGACGCCGGATGGATCCGCAAGACCGCAGCGATTCGCGACGCTCTCCGGCGTGCCCGTCCGCACGTTCGCGACACAGTCGCGCTGCTGCGCACGTCTTCGGGTGCTGACCTCGCCGCGATGGCCGGCTTTCTGGCCCAGGCAGCTTCGCGTCGTACGCCGGTGATCCTCGACGGCGTTGTGGTCACCGCAGCCGCCATGGTTGCCGACGAACTGGCTTTCGGCGCACGTGAATGGTGGGTCGCCGGACACCGCTCCACCGAACCTGCCCACACCATCGCATTGACCCGAATGGGTCTCGACCCGATCGTCGAGTTCGACATGCGTCTCGGTGAAGGTTCAGGTGCAGTCACAGCTCTCCCGATTCTTCAGGGCGCAGTGGCAATCCTGGGCAAGATGGCGACATTCTCCGAAGCCGGTGTCAGCACTCAGGGCAGCGCACCTGCCGACGAACCGGAGTCGATCGACCTGACCAAGACCGATACGGCGGAGTGAGCGTGGCGGGCCCGCTGTCCGGAGTGCCGCTGGCCTTCTCGTGGCTGACGGTCCTTCCGGTTCGTGGTCCCTCCGACATCGATCGAACTGCCGGCCGTCGCGCCATCGCGGCAGCTCCGCTCACCGGGATCGCTCTCGGCATTGCCGCGACGTTTCTGCTCTGGGGCACAACCAGTATCGGCCTGAATCCCTATCTCGCAGGCTTGCTGACGGTCGGTGCGCTCGCTCTCGGGACACGCGGGATGCACGTGGACGGACTGGCAGACTCCGTCGACGGACTGGGTTGTTACGGTCCACCGGAGCGCGCCCGCGAAGTCATGCACAGCGGCGGTGCCGGACCGTTCGGGGTCGCGGCGCTGTTCATCTTCCTCGGGCTGCAATCGGTCTCCTTCGGCGTCCTCGCTGTTGCCGACTCCCCCACGCAGTGGATCGCCGTTCTCGTATCTGTCGCTGCGGGTCGTGTGGCCGTCGTTTTTGCCTGCCGCCGAGGTATTCTCGCGTCGAGCCCGAGCGGATTCGGTGCGCTCGTCGCCGATTCACAACCGCTGTGGGCCGCAATCGTGTGGTCGGTTCCGCTGATCGCCGCTTCCGGCTTTGCCACCGACCGGTGGTGGCTCGGCCCTCTCGTGACCGCGTCGGCGCTGGTGATCAGTGTGCTGTGCGTGCGTCACTGCGTCCGTAGATTCGGCGGACTCAACGGAGACGTTCTCGGATTCGCACTCGAACTCACTGTGACGCTGACGGCCGTCGGCCTCACTCTCGGACTGTGATCCGACGTCGTGCGAGTAGGTGTCCTTGCGTACGAAGGTTGCCTCGCGGCCGAGATCTTCGTTTTCACCGACCTTCTCCTGATCGCCAATCGCGTCGCTGATGGAGCGCCCGCCGACCCCTTCGAGGTATCGGTCATCGCAGCGTCCCGCACGCCCGTCGTTGCGGCAGGTGGATTTTCGCTCGGCGTGCAGGAGGGGCATCACGACATCGATCACCTGGTTGTGCCGGGGTTCGAACTCGTGCCGTCCGAAGACCCTGCGACGCGCTTGTCGCTGTGGGAGGGAGAAATCGAGTTCATCCGTGCGTGCGAGGCGCACGGCGTTCGGGTGTCGTCAGTCTGCGTCGGCGCGTATCTGCTGGGCGAGGCGGGACTGCTCGACGGACGCCGATGTACGACGTCGTGGCTGTACGGTGCGGACCTCGCGAGTCGTTACCCCGGTGCGACGGTTCGAACCGACTCGTTGATCGTCCAGGACGACGGCGTCACCACCACTGCTGCGTTCACCGCCGCGCTCGACCTCGCAACAGCACTCGTGCGCGAGCATCTCGGCGACAAGATTGCGCGAAGGACTGCAAGAATTACTCTGGCGCCGGAAAACCGAACCAGTCAATCTCCGTACATCGTCGACTCGATGCTGCCCGCCAAACACACACAGTTTGCCGACGACGTCGGAAGGTGGCTGGTCGAACGGATGGCGGAGCCTTACGACTTGGATCTGCTGTCGGGTGCTTTTCGTGTCAGCACCCGAACCATGCTTCGGAAGTTCAAGGACGAGACCGGGGAATCGCCGCGCAGTTATCTGCAGCGTGCACGGATCCGAAAAGCGAAACGGTTGTTGGAATCGACCGACTGGTCTCTCGGAAAGATCCTGGGGCACATCGGCTATCAGGATCCTGGAACCTTCCGTCGCCTGTTCACCGACCGCGTCGGCATCAGCCCGGCCGACTACCGAAAGCGATTCCGCAACGGCGGCGCCGGATAGGTGCGTGGCGAGCCCGCCCGAAAACATGGCGAACCGCCCTCTTCTGTAGTCGATCCCGCGCCGAAAGACTGTGCAGAGGAATTGTTTCGACTACTGAGAGGGCTCACCGTGCCGAACCGGAGCATGACCGAAGACGATCCGCTCGAAGACTTCGACCGTCGAACGATCACCATCGACGCAGTGGCGAAGTCCGTGTACGTGGCCGGCACCGGTCCCGCAGTAATCGTCATGCCGGAGATGCCGGGCATCAGCCCGCATGTAGCGCGATTCGCCCGCTGGGTGCGCGACGCCGGTTTCACTGTCTTCGTTCCGTCACTGTTCGGCCGCGACGGCGCGGTCCCCACAGTGAACGAGGGGCTGACGGTGTTCAAGAGAGCCTGCGTCAGTGCAGAATTCCGCACCCTCGCTGCCGACGAACCGAGTCCGGCGGTCCGTTGGCTGCGTTCACTCGCCGCTTCCGCCCATGAGGAGAGCGGCGGACCTGGCGTCGGCGTGATCGGAATGTGCTTCACCGGTAACTTCGCGTTGTCGATGATGCTCGAACCCTCGGTCATCGCGCCGGTTCTCGCCCAACCGTCGTTACCGCTCGATCGACCGGACGAAACCGACAACGGGCCCGAAGAACTCGAAGCCGTGCGCTCGAGACTCGAGGCCGAAGACCTCACGGTGCTTGCATACCGCTTTCGAGGTGACTCGTTCTGCCGCGCACAACGATTCGCCGCCTATTCGAAGGCCTTGGGCGAGCGCTTCGTCGGGAAGGTACTACCCGACGAAGCGGCCAACGCGACAACGTCGCCGTTCTTCGAACACGTCATTGCCAATCCACACAGCGTGGTGACGGCTCATCTCGTCGACGAGGCGGGATCGCCCACCACCGTCGCACGAGACGAGATTCTGCAGTTCTTCCGGGAGCGATTGCTCGCGGAACGAACCAGCGATCAGTGAAGTTTCGTCATCCAGCCGTGGGTGTCGGCGAAGGTTCCGCGCTGGATACCCGTGAGGGTGTCGCGCAGTGCCATCGTCACCTCACCCGGCTCGCCGTCGGCGATGGTGAACTCGCCCTCGGCGGACTTGACGCGTCCGACGGGGGTGATGACTGCTGCTGTGCCGCAAGCGAAGACCTCGGTGATTTCACCACTCTTGCACTTAGTGCGCCATTCGTCGGTGCTGATCTTGCGCTCCTCGACGGCGAAACCGGAATCGGCGGCAAGGGCGAGCAACGAGTTGCGCGTGATGCCTGGCAACAACGAACCGGACAGCGACGGCGTCACGAGGCGAGCGTCGGGGCCCGAGCCGAAGACGAAGAACAGGTTCATTCCACCCATTTCCTCGACGTACGTGCGCTCGATGGCGTCGAGCCAGACCACCTGGTCGCACCCCTCGTCGGCGGCTTGCGCCTGGGCGAGGAGTGAAGCGGCGTAGTTGCCGGCGAACTTGGCCGCGCCGGTACCACCGGGGGCCGCGCGAACGTATTCGGTGGACAGCCACACACTGACCGGCTTGACGCCGCGCGGGAAGTACGCACCGGCAGGCGAGGCAATCAGCAGGTAGCGGTACTCGTCGGCGGGACGGACACCGAGTCCGGCTTCGGTGGAGAACATGAACGGACGGAGGTAGAGCGCGTCCTCGCCACCGGCTGCGGGAACCCAGTCGAGATCGACGTCGATCAGTTCGGTGATGGAATCGATGAACATCTGCGACGGGAGCTCCGGCATGGCCAGACGGCGCGCAGATGCCGCGAAACGCTCGGCGTTGGCCTCGACGCGGAACGAGCTGATCTCGCCACCCGGCTGACGGTATGCCTTGAGGCCCTCGAAGATGGCCTGTCCGTAGTGCAAAACCATTGCGGCCGGATCGAGCTCGATGTTTCCGTACGGCAACACCTGGGCGTCGTGCCAGCCCTTGCCCGCGGTGTAGTCGATCGAGACCATGTGGTCGGTGAAGTGCCGCCCGAAGCCGGGCGCCGCCAAAATGTCACGGCGCTCGGCGTCGGACTTCGGGGACGAGCTCTGAACACGAACGAAATCGGCGGCACCTGTCATGGGCGCAATCCTATCGAACGTGAAAAAGCTCTCTACTTGGTGTTGGTCTCCACGAACGGAGGAGACACCACGACGCACCGAAGAGCACGACCACGGACGTCGACTTCGATCTCGTCGCCGGCCGAGACATTGGCACCGGAATCGAGGAGCGCCAACGCAATTCCCACTTTGAGCGAGGGCGAAAACGTCCCCGAGGTGGTCTCGCCGATTGCCTCGCCGTCACGCAGAACACCGAGGCCGGCACGAAGCACGCCGCGATCGAGAGCCTTGATCCCCCAGAGTTTGCGAGCCGGGCCGGCAGCCTTCTCGTCGGTCAAGGTCTCTTTGCCCCAGAATGTCGGCTTCTTCCAACCGATCGCCCATCCGCAGCGCGCTTCGAGCGGAGAAATCTCGAGCGAAAGCTCATGCCCGTGCAGCGGATACCCCATCTCGGTACGAAGAGTGTCACGGGCGCCGAGTCCGGCGGCCTGCCCACCCTCGGCGCGCACTGCCTCGAGAAGCGCGCGGAACAACGGCTCGCTGTCCTCCCACCGCGGCAGGAGTTCGTAGCCGACCTCACCGGTGTAACCGCTGCGGCACACACGAACAGGCACGCCGTTCCATTCCGCATCTTCGTACGCCATGTACTCGACCTCGGTGGGAAGTCCCAGAGCGGTCAGAACCGCCACCGATTTCGGACCCTGCACAGCCAGCACACCGTAGGCACGATGCTGATCCTCGACGGTGATTCCGTCCGGTGCGAGGGCGACCAGAGCCGCAACGACGTCCGCGGTATTGGCTGCGTTCGGGACGAGGAAGATTTCGTCGTCGCTGACGTAGTACGCAATGAGGTCGTCGATGACACCACCGGACTCGTTGCAGCACAACGTGTACTGAGCCTTACCCGGCCCGATCTTGTTCAAATCGTTGGTCAGTGCGGAGTTCACGAATTCCGCGGCGCCCGCGCCACGCACGACGGCCTTGCCGAGGTGACTGACGTCGAAGAGTCCGACATTCTCACGCACAGAGGTGTGTTCGGCCACGACGCCGGCGTACGAAACCGGCATCTGCCACCCCCCGAACGGCGCGAACGTCGCGCCGAGTTCGACGTGGACGGGGTGGATCGGGCCCTGCAACAGTTGTTCGTCGGTCATGGCCCACAACCTATCGGACTTCGCCGATCGAAACATGTCCGCAGCGAGAGCTCACCCGGCCGTGACGATCGCCCGTCCGCAAACTGCAAAGGGCCTAACATCGACTCAGGCATCCGCCAGAACCGGACGCATCGCACACTCACCTCACAGGAGACACCTTGAGCACTCGCACAGCCCGATCGTTGGGACCCGACCTCGTTCTCGCCGGCACAGTCGCCAAGCGCGCAGAGATACTGGTCGTCGGTCTGACGTCGGGTCCGGACGGCCCCGAAATCGCACTCAGCGAAGGCATCGTCGCCGAAGACGTACTCGCCGAGATCCTCGACAGCCTCATCGCCGTCGGCGCCACGGGCAAGCCCGAGCAGCTCACTCGTGTCCCGGCACCGAGCGAACTGTCGGTCACCAGCGTTCTCGCCGTCGGACTCGGCTCTGCCGACAAGCTCGGCAGCGAGCAGATCCGTAAGTCCGCCGGCGCCGCAGCTCGCTCGTTGTCCGGCATCGACACCGTCGCAACCACGCTCTCGATCCTCGACCTCGGTGCAGCCGCCGAGGGATTTGCGTTGGGCGCGTACAGCTTCACCGAATTCAAGTCGTCCATGACGGCTCCCGGTCCCGATTCGCAGCCACTGGCCCGCGTCGAACTTCTGGTGCCGTCGCCGCGCACGAAGGAGACCAAAGCGACGCTGGCACGGTCGGCCGCCATCGCCGAGGCCGTCGCCACCGCACGCGAGTTCGTCAACACTCCCCCGAGCCACCTCTACCCCGCCGAGTTCGCCGCGCGCGCGAAGGCACTGGGCGTCGAGGCCGGGCTCACCGTCCAGGTTCTCGACGAGAAGGCACTCGAGAAGGGTGGCTACGGCGGAATCATCGGCGTCGGCAAGGGCTCGTCACGCCAGCCGCGTCTCGTCCGCCTCGAATACGCGTCGAAGAAGCGTGGTGCCCGCAAGGTCGCACTGGTGGGCAAGGGCATCACCTTCGACACCGGCGGAATCTCCATCAAGCCCGCCGCCGGGATGGAGAACATGACCTCGGACATGGGCGGCGCCGCAGCCGTCATCTCCACCGTCGTGCTTGCCGCCAAGCTCGGCCTGCCCGTCAACGTCGTCGCATACGTACCGATGGCCGAGAACATGCCGTCCGCGACCGCGCAGCGTCCCGGCGACGTGCTGACCCAGTACGGCGGAATCACCATCGAGGTCGTCAACACCGACGCCGAGGGCCGTTTGATTCTTGCCGACGCGATGGTTCGCGCGGGTGAGGACGATCCCGACTACATGATCGACACCGCCACCCTGACCGGTGCGCAGATGGTCGCGCTCGGCAACCGCACCCCCGGAGTCATGGGCACCGACGAGTTCCGTGACCGCGTCGCCTCCATCTCGCAGAGCGTCGGCGAGAACGGCTGGGCCATGCCGCTGCCGGAGGAATTGCGCGGAGATCTCGACTCCAAGGTCGCCGACATGGCCAATGTCACCCCGCACCGCTGGGGCGGCATGCTGGTCGCAGCTCACTACCTCAAGGAATTCGTTCCCGAGGGTGTCCAGTGGGCGCACATCGACGTCGCGGGTCCGGCCTACAACACGTCAGGGCCGTGGGGTTACACCGGCAAGGGCGGTACCGGCGTTCCCGTTCGCACGATGATCTCGGTCCTGGAGGACATCGCGGTCAACGGCTGACCCCTTGCTGTGCGCCTTTATTAACCCCCCCGCGGTTAATAAAGGCGCACAGCAGTTCAGGCGCCGTCGCGTAATTCCTGCTCTCGTGCCCGCTTGCGTTCGATTCGCTTACGTTCGTCGTGATCGCGCATACGCTGCGGATATCCCGTTTTTCGGACGTCGTAGACCGGGATCTTCAGGTCTTGTCCCAATTTGCGGGCACCACGTTCGCCGCCGACACGACGACGAGTCCACTCCCCGTCCTTCGCAACCAGGACGACGGTCACCTCGGTCACCGTCGTCTGCGGTTCCACATAGGCTTCGACGCCTTCGTGCGAGTGCGCCCAATTCGCCAGATGATCCGCATCACTCTGCGCTGCGGCCTGAGCCGCACTCGGCGGACGCTTGAAACGATCGAACAGTCCCACGGTCGTACCCTCCTCGGTACCGACGCCGCGGATGCACCCCGGCGATATGTCAAGTTTGCCAGGCGATGTCCGTTGTGCCTGCGCACGACATACCGTTTGGTCCGCTTACGACGTTACAGCCGGACCCCCGACGCATACCTACTCGCCAGTAGCCGACACACCCGAAACGGACGGCATCCCCCTCATCGGACACGCCCGGCGTATCAATGGAAAGATGAACGACGGTGACGCCGCGCTCGCGCGTCGACATCGGCAAAATAGCTACAAGTAGCCGCACGTCGCGCGCCACTCGAGCACAATGCATTACGACCACAAGTCGACAAAATTCAACAACCCGAACACAACTGTCGAGGAGTCAAAAGACATGGCCTTCTCCGTCCAGATGCCAGCCCTAGGTGAGAGCGTCACCGAGGGAACTGTCACACGGTGGCTCAAGCAGGAAGGAGACACGGTCGAAGTCGACGAACCCTTGCTCGAAGTCTCCACGGACAAGGTCGACACCGAGATTCCGTCTCCCGTCGCCGGCGTCCTGACCAAGATCGTCGCGCAGGAAGACGACACCGTGGAAATCGGTGGCGAGCTCGCCCAGATCGGTGAAGCCGGCGAAGCCGCAGCACCCGCGGCAGAGGCACCCGCCCCCGCCGCCGAGGAAGCTCCCGCCGAGGAAGCGCCGGCTGCCGAAGCTCCCGCTGAAGAAGCTCCCGCTGCCGAGGCACCCGCTGCTTCGAGCGGTTCCGCTGAAGGTACCGCCGTGACGATGCCCGCCCTCGGCGAGTCCGTCACCGAAGGCACCGTCACCCGCTGGCTCAAGGCTGTCGGCGACGAGGTTGCCGTCGACGAGGCGCTGCTCGAGGTCTCGACCGACAAGGTCGACACAGAGATCCCGTCCCCCGTCGCCGGAATCCTGCTCGAGATCAATGCGCAGGAAGACGACACCGTCGAGATCGGTGGCCAGCTGGCCGTCGTCGGCTCCGGCGCACCCGCCGCGGCACCGGCACCCAAGGCCGCTCCCGCAGCACCGGCAGCACCCCCTGCCCCCAAGGCCGAAGCTCCGAAGGCCGAAGCACCCAAGGCTGAAGCACCCAAGCCTGCCGCCGCACCGGCCGCACCCGCTCCGAAGCCTGCTGCGGCTCCCGCACCGGCGGCTGCCCCCGCAGCGTCCGGTGACAGCAGCCCGTACGTCACCCCGCTCGTGCGCAAGCTCGCCACGGACAACGGCGTCGACCTCGCGACCGTCACCGGCACCGGCGTCGGCGGCCGCATCCGCAAGCAGGATGTGCTCGCCGCTGCGGAGGCCAAGAAGGCTCCCGCCGCCGCTGCTCCTGCTGCAGCACCCGCGGCCGCACCGGCCGCCACCGCAGCCGCAGGCGTCCGACCCGAACTGGCACACCTGCGTGGAACCACGCAGAAGGCCAACCGTATTCGGCAGATCACGGCCACCAAGACACGTGAGTCGCTGCAGAACACCGCTCAGCTCACGCAGACCTTCGAGGTGGACGTCACCAAGATCGTCGCCCTGCGGGCCCGTGCCAAGGCCGGCTTCATCGAGCGCGAAGGCGTCAACCTGACGTTCCTTCCGTTCTTCGCCAAGGCAGTCGTCGAGGCGCTGAAGTCGCACCCGAACATCAACGCAAGCTACGACGAGGCTGCCAAGCAGATCACCTACTACGACGCTGAACACCTCGGCATCGCAGTGGACACCGATCAGGGCTTGCTCTCCCCCGTCATCCACAACGCCGGCGATCTCGGCCTGGCCGGCTTGGCCCGCGCCATCGCCGACATCGCCAAGCGTGCACGCTCGGGTGGCCTGAAGCCGGACGAGCTCTCGGGTGGCACCTTCACCATCACCAACATCGGCAGCCAGGGCGCGCTGTTCGACACCCCGATCCTGGTACCGCCGCAGGCGGCCATGCTCGGAACCGGCGCGATCGTCAAGCGCCCGATGGTGGTCACCGACGAGAACGGCAACGAGTCCATCGGCGTTCGCTCGATGATCTACTTGCCGCTGACCTACGATCACCGTCTGGTCGACGGCGCCGACGCCGGCCGATTCCTCACCACTGTGAAGCAGCGGTTGGAAGAAGCCTCGTTCGAAGCTGATCTGGGCCTGTAAGCAACTGCTCGGCCGGCCGGGGCGTCATCTCCATCAGGAGGTGGCGCCCCGGCTTTTTCAGTACGGTCGGAGATATACGTTCGGATATCGAAGCACGCTGAATCGAAGGAGGCTTTCCGAATGCGAGTAGTCATCGCCGGCTCGTCCGGTTTGATCGGAACGGCCTTGGTGTCATCGTTGCGCTCCGACAACCACGACGTGGTGCGTCTGGTGCGACGCTCGACCGCCGGCCCCGACGAATCGCGTTGGGACCCGGACCACGACCGTCTGGACCTCTCCGTCCTGCAGGGCGCCGACGCCGTCGTGAACCTCTGCGGCGTCGGCATCGGCGACAAACGGTGGTCGGGTTCCTACAAGCAAGCGATCCGTGACAGCCGCATCGTCCCGACCGACGTCTTGGCCGAAGCGGTCGCGAGTCAGAAGGTTCCCGTCCTCGCCAACGCGAGCGCCGTCGGCTATTACGGCGACACCGGCGACAAGATCGTCGACGAGGATTCGCCGGCAGGCACAGACTTTCTCGCCACGACGTGTCGCGATTGGGAACTTGCCACCGAACCGGCGCGTGCGGCGGGCGCCCGCGTCGTCAATCTGCGGTCCGGCGTCGTGATTTCACCTCATGGGGGCATGCTCGGTCGGCTTCGGCGCCTTTATTCGTTCGGCCTCGGCGGGCGACTGGGCAACGGTCGCCAGTACTTTCCGTGGATCTCACTCGAGGACGAGTGCGACGCGATCAAGTTCGCGCTCACGAATTCCGAACTCTCCGGTCCCGTCAACCTGACCGGTCCGGCCCCTGTCACCAATGCCCAGTTCAATGACGCCATGTCCCGTGCGGTCCACCGCCCGGCTCCCTGGATCGTTCCCGGGTTCGCACTCGAAGCGTTGATCGGAGAATTCGCCAAGAGCGGCATCCTCGGTGGCCAGCGCGCCATTCCCGCAGCTTTGGAAAAGGCGGGATTCTCTTTCCGCCACAACACGATCGGCGAAGCGCTGGCGGCCGCACTCGGTTGATTCCGAAGTCGGGCGTAATCTCTACGTCCATGAGCAGCGCTGCCGTTTCCGCCCGGTTCTCGAAACTGCCGATCGCCGTCGAGCAACTCGGTTCGATCGACTACAACGCCGCGTGGGACCGCCAGCGTGAGCTCGCGGCTGCGCGGGCGGACGACATCGGACCGGACACGCTACTGCTCCTCGAACACCCGCCGGTGTACACGGCAGGACGACGCACGGAACCCGAAGATCGTCCCGTCGACGGCACGCCTGTCATCGACGTCGACCGCGGCGGGAAGATCACCTGGCACGGCCCCGGCCAGCTGGTGGGATATCCGATCGTGAAACTGGCCGAGCCCATCGACGTGGTGCGGTATGTCCGACGCATCGAGGAAGCACTGATCACGGTGTGCACGGACCTCGGCCTGAACTGCGGGCGCATCGACGGCCGCTCCGGCGTCTGGCTGCCCGCCGAACTCGCAAACGGGCAATGGAAGCCCGAGCGCAAGGTTTCTGCCATCGGCGTGCGCGTCCAACGGGGCGTGGCACTGCACGGCTTCTCCCTGAACTGCAATTCGGTCCTGACCGGATTCGACAACATCATTCCCTGCGGCATCCGTGACGCCGGGGTCACGACGCTGTCGCATGAACTCGGTCGCGACGTCACCGTGGACGAAGTCACTCCCGCTGTGACCGAGGCAGTGATCGCTGCTCTCGACGGAACCATGCCCGTCACCGAACGGAACGTCGAGCGCGTCACCTTCGAAAGCGCCTCGCCTACTCCGACTTTTACTACCGTTCAGTACAGCTGACGGGCTCGCCCGAACCCCGTTGCAGTAATCACCGGGCGTAGGATCACTGTCGTGACTATCGCCCCAGAAGGACGTAAGCTGCTCCGTCTCGAGATCCGAAACGCGGAGACGCCCATCGAACGCAAACCCAACTGGATCAAGACCCGAGCAAAGATGGGCCCCGAGTACACGGAGCTCAAGGGCCTGGTCAAGCGTGAAGGTTTGCACACCGTCTGCGAGGAAGCGGGCTGCCCCAACATCTACGAGTGCTGGGAAGACCGCGAAGCCACGTTCCTGATCGGCGGCGAGCAGTGCACACGCCGCTGCGACTTCTGCCAGATCGACACCGGCAAGCCCGAAGCCCTCGACCGCGACGAGCCCCGTCGCGTCGCGGAAAGCGTTCAGGCCATGGGCCTTCGGTACTCCACGATCACCGGCGTCGCCCGCGACGACCTCCCCGACGGCGGCGCCTGGCTCTACGCCGAGACCGTCCGCAAGATCCACGAACTCAACCCGGGCACCGGCGTCGAGAACCTGGTTCCGGACTTCAACGGCAAGCCCGAACTGCTCGACGAGGTCTTCGCCTCACGCCCCGAGGTCCTCGCACACAACCTCGAGACCGTCCCCCGCATCTTCAAGCGGATCCGTCCGGCATTCCGGTACCAGCGCAGCCTCGACGTCATCACCGCAGCACGCGACTACGGACTGGTCACCAAGTCCAACCTGATCCTCGGCATGGGCGAAACCCCTGAAGAGGTCACCGAGGCGATGGCAGATCTCCACGCCGCCGGTTGCGACATCCTCACCATCACCCAGTACCTGCGCCCCTCGCCCCGGCACCACCCCGTCGAGCGGTGGGTCAAGCCCGAGGAGTTCGTCGCACACTCGAAGGCTGCAGAAGAGATGGGCTTCGCCGGCGTCATGGCCGGTCCGTTGGTTCGCTCGTCGTACCGCGCCGGCCGCCTGTATGCGCAGGCCATGGCACATCACGGCCGTGAACTTCCCGAGGCGCAGCGTCATCTGACCGAGGGCGGCGACGCTTCCCAGGAAGCCAGCTCACTCATGGCGCGCCTGAATCGCTGATCCACTTTTTGCTGTGCGCCTTTATTAACCGCGGGCGGTTAGTAAAGGCGCACAGCAATGGACGTATCCTGGGTACATGGCGAACGGCAGCAAATCCGGTAAGGGCAAACCCACCAAAGAGGCAAAGGCTGCAGCGAAGGCTGCCCGCAAGCAGGCTTCCAAGGAACGTAGAACTCAGCTCTGGCAGGCATTCCAGATGCAGCGCAAGGACGACAAGCTCCTCCTTCCGCTGATGATCGGCACTCTCGTCGGTGCAGCTCTGGTCTTCTTCCTGGTCGGCCTCATCTGGGGCCTTCAGTGGTTCCTGCTGCCGATCGGCATCGTTCTCGGTCTCCTCGGCGCCTTCATCATCTTCGGTCGTCGCGTCCAGAAATCGGTGTACAAGAAGGCTGAAGGTCAGGCCGGTGCCGCTGCGTGGGCGCTCGACAACATGCAGGGTGCGTGGCGCGTCACGAATGCCGTCGCCGGCACTACCCAACTCGACGCCGTTCACCGCGTCGTCGGACGGCCGGGTGTCATCCTCGTCGCCGAGGGTTCGCCGCAACGCGTCAAGGGCCTCCTCGCGCAGGAGAAGAAGAAGACCGCCCGCCTCATCGGCGACACCCCGATCTACGACATCATCATCGGCAACGACGAGGGCCAGGTTCCGCTCTCGCAGCTCCAGCGCTACTTGAACAAGTTGCCCCGCAACATCGACACCAAGCGCATGGACAACATCGAAGGTCGCCTCGCTGCGCTCAGCGCACGCGGCGGCGGAGCAGCGCTTCCCAAGGGACCGATGCCCGGAGGCGCGAAGATGAAGGGAATGCAGCGGACCATTCGTCGTCGCTGACACTCCCCCACAGCAAAACGAAAGACCCGGGCCCACACGGACCCGGGTCTTTCTTTACTTCGAGAGATTTGTGTCAGCGCGATTTCACGAGCAAAGTGCCGGTCGCGCGGTCCTGCATACCGCGACCGTCGATGTCGGTGATGGTCGCGGGAATGACGAACACAAGCAGCGCCTGACGCCCGAGCGCGCGCACGAAGCCCACTCGGATCGGGCCTTCGATTCGCGCAACCTGAAGTCCGAGGACGAACTGCCCAGGGGAGAAGTTGAACAGCGCCACCGTGACGACGCCGACTGCGAACCACACCATCAGCGTGACAGTCGAGGTCATACCGTCGAAGAAGTCGCCGGTGATGAGCGAGGCCACTCCCACAGCCATCACCCAATCCACCAACAGTGCCGCGATACGACGGCCCGAACCGACCAGCGAACCCGGACCCTCCTGAGGGAAACCGAGGAGCTCGCCACGGTACGACTGCTCACGGCCGTCCGCGCTCTTCGGCAAAGCTGCTTGCGGCCCAGAGAGCCAAGTTCCGGTGATACGTGCCATGCTGTCCAGGATAGGCGTCGCAGCACCGTAGTCCAGATTTGCCGGGTTTTAACTGTGTGGCCGGTCACATGGACTTCGGAAATCCCCAGGATGCTGCGACGCGTAACACTGCCGAAACAAAGGGTTGACGAGCGGGCAACACCAGCTCCCTACCGTCTGCCTCGACGGATTCAACCGACATCACTTGGCTGAAGCGACTTAAGGAGCACAAGCGTGGCGTTCACCACGGCCGAAGAGGTCATCAAGTACATCGCGGACGAGAACATCGAGTACGTCGACATTCGGTTCAGCGACCTGCCCGGCGTCCAGCAGCACTTCTCGATCCCGGCGTCTGCTTTCAACCAGGACGTGTTCGAGGACGGCCTCGCATTCGACGGATCTTCGGTCCGCGGATTCCAGTCGATCCACGAGTCCGACATGATGTTGCTTCCCGACGTCACCACGGCGCAGATCGACCCCTTCCGCAAGGCGAAGACCCTCAACATCAACTTCTTCGTGCACGACCCGTTCACTCGTGAGTCCTACAGCCGCGACCCGCGCAACGTTGCCCGCAAGGCCGAGGAGTACTTGGTCAGCACCGGCATCGCGGACACCGCATTCTTCGGCGCCGAGGCCGAGTTCTACATCTTCGACTCGGTTCGCTACGACTCCGGCATGAACTCCGCTTTCTACGAATTGGATTCCATCTCCGGTTCCTGGAACACCGGCGCAGAGACCAACGCCGACGGCTCCCCCAACCTCGGTTACAAGGTTCGCGCCAAGGGTGGCTACTTCCCCGTCGCTCCGTACGACCACTACGTGGACCTGCGCGACGAAATCTCCACCAACCTGACCAACGCAGGCTTCGAGCTCGAGCGCGGCCACCACGAGGTCGGCACCGGCGGACAGCAGGAGATCAACTACAAGTTCAACACGCTGCTCGCAGCGGCCGACGACCTGCAGCTGTTCAAGTACATCGTCAAGAACACCTGCTGGCAGCACGGCAAGTCCGCAACCTTCATGCCGAAGCCGCTCTTCGGTGACAACGGCTCGGGCATGCACGTCCACCAGTCCCTGTGGAAGGACGGCAAGCCCCTCTTCCACGACGAGTCCGGCTACGCGGGCCTCTCGGACATGGCTCGCCACTACATCGGCGGCATCCTGCACCACGCTCCGTCGCTGTTGGCCTTCACCAACCCGACGATCAACTCGTACCACCGTCTGGTGCCGGGCTACGAAGCCCCCATCAACCTCGTGTACAGCCAGCGCAACCGCTCGGCAGCTGTCCGTATCCCGATCACGGGCAACAACCCGAAGGCAAAGCGTCTCGAGTTCCGCGCACCCGACTCCTCGGGTAACCCGTACCTCAACTTCGCTGCACAGATGATGGCCGGCCTGGACGGCATCAAGAACAAGATCGAGCCGATGGCTCCGGTCGACAAGGACCTCTACGAGCTTCCCCCGGAGGAGGCTCGCAACATCCCGCAGGCTCCGACCAGCCTCGAGACGGTCATCAACCGCCTCGAGGCCGATCACGAGTACCTGACCGAGGGTGGCGTCTTCACCACCGACCTGATCGAGACCTGGATCTCGCTCAAGCGCGAGCAGGAAATCGCTCCGGTCAACCTGCGTCCGCACCCGTACGAGTTCGAGCTCTACTACGACGTGTGATCCGCATCCTGACGTAAGTCAGACCTGCGAGTACCGAGTCCACCCGTCCCGCTTCTGCGGGGCGGGTGGACTTGTTTCGTCCGAGGGAAACCCCTCGGACAGATGATGACCGGCCTTCATACCGGACGCGGTCGAATCGCGGATCAGCCGCGGGCACGTTGACCGATGGCCGCATTGTTGACGATATGGGCGATTCGACCTGCCCGTGTTGCGTCTCGAGCGGCACTGACGATCCACCACAGCATCTGTTTGCGGGCGCTGGGCGGAAAACTGTCCCAGTTGCTTCGCGCTTGCGTGTCCAGGTCCAGCGCCGCCTGCAAGTCAGATGGTTCCTCGAGGTCTTCGACTTGGTCGAGAATCGTCCACCAACCAGTGGATTTCGCGGCAGCAATGGCACCACGACCAGCAGCGGTCATGAGGCCACGCGCCTCCATATCAGCTGCGCGTTCGCGGTTGAGTCGGGTCCAGGAACTCTTGCGTCTCCGCGGTGTGAACAGTTGCAAATTGCGCTCTTCGTCGAAGACGGTGTTGGTGGAATCGATCCACCCAAAGCAGATCGCTTCCTCAACGGCCTGAGGGTAGGGGCAGCGTGGTCGGCTGGTGGTGGTGCGCCAGGAGCACAACCACACTCCGCGGCCTGACGTGTGATTGTCCGTCAACCAAGTTCGCCACTGTTCGCGAGTCTCGGCGTGGATGATCGGGTAGTCGAACTTCCACGTCTGAGGGTGGACGGAAGCCGGCGGCGATGATTTCGAATCGGTCACTTACTCTCCAGCCTAGAGGGAATCGGATACGTGTCTCGATAGACGAGGGGCCTGCGCAGGGAACACGTCCCCGCGGCAACTTGGACGTGAATGGTCTTGTCGCGCAATCCTCTTCTGACTGTCATGGTGGCGAGACCCTGAGGTGAAGGGCGAGCCGACTGACGGTGTCGGCAAGCTCGGTTGGTTCGATGACGACCACTGGGGCGGTGAGCGCAATGCGCGCAACCGTCATGGCGAGCCTGCCGAGATCTTCGCTGCGGATCTCGACAAGGCAGCGGTCCGCTGCCACCTCGATCGGTGTGTGGTCAATCCATCTGAGTACGCCCTCGAGGTCGGCGAACGTAGCTTCGATGGCGAGTTTTGCATCGTGGTGACGGGGTGGCGAGCCAACTGATCTCGCGACGAAGCCTGCCGCGTCACCGCCCGGGATCTCGCGTGGCGTGAAATGACTGCCTGCCAGCCAGGGCTCCGAGAGCCGGTCCAGTCGAAATGTTCGCCAATCCGAACGATGGTGGTCCCATGCTACGAGATACCAACGACGCCCCGCCGTGACAAGGCGGTGCGACTCGACGAGTCGTCTGCTGCTCTCGCCATCACCTCGCCGATAGTCGAAACGAACGTGCTCGTGGTCGCGACATGCCGCAGCGAGCACACTGAGTGCTTCGGGATCGACGATGTCGTCATTTGCCCGCCGCATGGAACTGACGCTCGAATGCAGTGCCGACACACGTCGGCGTAGTCGATGGGGCAGGAGTGTTTCGATCTTCGTCAGCGCGCGCAGCGCCGTTTCTTCGATGCCTCCGATGGCGGCCTCGGCGGCGTAGCGCAGTCCGACGGCTACCGCCACGGACTCGTCATCGTCGAGGATCAGGGGCGGCACGTGCGCCCCCGTTGCAAGTCGGTAGCCCCCGTATTTTCCGGACGTGGAATCGACCGGATAGCCGAGGTCGCGTAGGCGATCGATGTCGCGGCGCACCGTCCGCTGCGTGACATCGAGTCGTGCGGCAAGTTCGGCACAGTGCCAGAAGCGATGAGTCTGAAGGAGCGAGAGCAGTTGCAGTGCTCGGCCTGTGGGATCGTTCCGCATTTCTTCAGATTGCCAGCGATCTAGGACTTTATGTGTCCACGATGCTCCCTATCGTCGGAGCAACCGGTCGATCCAGACACGAGATCGGTACTCGACTCAAAGGAGCATCCGTGAATCCATCCGACTTCCCCAGGCCCGTCCTCATCCCAGTGAACGGCGTGGAACTCGAAGTCTTCGAAGCAGGGCGACACAATGCCGGGAAACCCATCGTGTTGTGTCACGGATGGCCAGAGCACGCCTATTCCTGGCGATACCAGGTGCCCGCCCTTGTCGAGGCGGGCTACCACGTCATCGTCCCGAACCAACGCGGCTACGGCAATTCGTCACGTCCGACCGAAGTGACGGACTATGACATCGAACATTTGGCGGGTGATCTCATCGCACTTCTCGATCACTACGGCTACGACGATGCCACCTTTGTCGGTCACGATTGGGGTGCCTTTGTCGTGTGGGGCCTTACCCTGTTGCACCCGGACCGGGTAAACAAAGTGATCAACCTGAGCCTGCCCTACCAGGATCGCGGAGAGCAGCCGTGGATTGAGTTCATGGAAGCCGTGCTTGGCGGTGATTTCTACTTCGTCCATTTCAATCGACAGCCGGGCGTCGCGGACGCGGTGTTCGAAGACAACACCTTCCGGTTCCTCCGCAACCTGTACCGGAAGAACGAACCCCTCAGGGAACCTCAGCCGGGTATGGCGCTGATCGATCTCGCCAAAGCAGAGACACCACTCGGTGAGCCCCTGATGAGCGATAGAGAATTGGCCGTTTTCGTCTCCGCCTTCGAATCGACAGGATTCACGGGCAGTGTGAACTGGTACAGGAACCTTGACCGCAACTGGCATCTGCTGGCGGAGGTGGACCCGATCATCCAACAGCCCACACTCATGATCTACGGGGACCGTGACGCGATCGCGAGAGCTGAGAACCTGACAGAGTTCGTGCCCAATGTGGAAGTAGTCAATCTCGATTGCGGTCACTGGATCCAACAAGAAAGACCCGAAGAGACCAACCAAGCGATCTTGAACTGGCTGGAACGGCAGGATGCCACATAGTTTCAAGGCTAGGTGCGGTCTCAGTGAAAATGTCAGTCTCATTCAAGTCCAGTAGGGGGCTTGATCCGGACCGACCGTCTTCGAGATTTGGCGAGAGCGGCGGTAAACAAACCATGCACTCAACCCGACGATGGGCACAAGCCAAATCCCGACAGAGAAGGCGACAGCGCGCCACACACCGACTCGCCCGGACACAGAAACCACATCGGCCGTTCCGACAAGACACAGGGAAAGCCAAATCAAGGCGAGAATGAATCCGCCGCCGTACAGAAGAAAGAATGCTTCGAATCCGTCCATGCAGTCCATTCCACTGTCGGCGCAGTCCTGAAGCCCAGCCGCACCGAGTAGGGAAATGTTCACGGTGGCGATGCTACGGGCCAGGGCGTCCCGAACTGCCGAACAAGCGGGCGGATTCGGCGATGCGAACGCCGCTCAGCCCGAACAGAGTAGAAGCCCCACCCCCGTGGGGAGGGCGGGGCTTCCTCTGGTCCGGCGCTCACGCACAGTGGGAGGGTGGTGGACATGCCGGACCGACGACACGGCAGGGAGTCAAGCTGCCGCGCCCAAGCGCTGACCTGAAGGAATGCGCCTGAGATCGTGGTTACGAGAACCATCAAACCAGACAAACTGGACGCATGTTCAGGAATCGCGAGATTCGACCCCCGCACGTCAGAAAGATCTCACTGCACCCGATAGGTTTCGCTGCGGACAGGATCCACCAACCGCCGCATGACCTCGTACGCGCGGTCCGGATCCGTGTACGGCGGAATCATCATCAAAACGAGTTGACGACCATAGATATCGTCGAGATACATCAAATCGTGGGGCTGGCCAGGGTACGGACCCCGCACTTCCAGTCCGTCGACCTCGTCGATACGACGCTGCGCGCTGCTGATCGTGTTCCAGTCGAACGCAACCCGCGCGATCGGCCCCAACCTCAGCGAAAGTGCGGATATCAGATCGTGAAGCTCCGCCGTGACGTTCGTGGTCCACGGGAACCACGCGCCGTCAACCGATGCCTTGACGGCACCTTGCCCACGAAGCAGGAATCGCGGAGTCCGCGTCGGCGACGGGAAAGGTTGCCCGACATGGCGCTGCGGCGCTTCCATTGCATAGTCGAGAGTGCTGATGTGCGCCATGACGAGGCTCCTTGACGGAGGATTCGTGGAACCGTCAGGCAGAGGTGCCCGGTCGTGGGTTCCATACCTTCAGACTACTCCGCTACGCAATCCCGACTACGCATCGACGGAAATGATCACGCCGGTGTCGCCGTACGGGAACGGACCATTACCGATGTGACCAAGGGTGTTGAAGAATTTCGAAATAGGCACCATCACACCGTATTTCGCTTTGACTTTGCTGCGGATCTCGTCGAATTCAGCTCCACCGCTCACCAACTGAGCGGTCCCGGTGACCGGCGACGCACCGTCGGCAACCTTTCCGCGGTTGTTGCACGGCACCACGGTGACGCGTGGGTTGTTCCGCAGACGCTTGGCCTTACCCGACTTCGAGGAAGTCCAGAAGCCGATACGTCCGTCAGGCAGAGGCACGACCCACGTCGGCGTGGCTACGCCGTCACCGCTCTTACGGAATGTGGTGACCGAGATCGTCTTCTCTTCGCCCAGGGACATGAAACGAGCGTATGCCTCCACAACCTCCACGACCATGCACGCGAATGAATTTTCTCTACCCCAGGAGTTTCAAAACGGACAATTATCCGGACGAAGGTGAACAACAGGTGCCGAGTGGTGGAAATGTCGCGGAACGACCACGTCTGAGGTCGATTTGAGGCCCGGAGGTGTTGGAACATGACTTCTCGTGAATGCGGAACTCATCGTTCTCCTCGTCGTCGTCGTAACCGCTCTGGGGTTCGACTTCACCAACGGTTTTCATGACACTGGCAACGCTATGGCCACGTCGATTGCAACCGGCGCCCTCAAGCCCAAGGTGGCAGTCGCTCTGTCTGCTTCCTTGAACCTGGTCGGAGCTTTCCTCTCGGTTGAGGTTGCTGCCACCGTGGCCAAGGGCGTGGTGAACCTCGGAAATGTGGGTGGCCAAGCGCTGCTCACCATCGTCTTCGCCGGCCTTGTCGGCGGCATCATCTGGAACCTGGCAACGTGGTTGCTCGGCATCCCCTCGAGTTCCTCACACGCACTGTTCGGCGGCCTGATCGGCGCCGCCATCGCGTCCCTCGGCATGAGCGGTGTCGCCTGGAGCGGCGTCCTCAGCAAGGTTGTCATCCCCGCAGTTCTCGCTCCCGTCGTGGCCGGCTTGGTTGCCGCGGCCGGCACCTGGCTCATCTACCGCATCACCTCCAACGTCGGAGAAGAAACCAAGGACAAAGGTTTCCGACTCGGCCAGATCGGTTCGGCTTCACTCGTTTCCCTCGCACACGGCACCAACGACGCTCAGAAGACCATGGGCGTCATCTTCCTCGCCCTGGTCGCCCACGGAACCATTTCCGCCGACGCGGACATGCCGTTCTGGGTCAAGCTCACCTGTGCGCTCGCGATCGCTGCCGGAACCTACCTCGGCGGTTGGCGAGTCATCCGCACTCTCGGCAAGGGACTTGTCGAGATTGCCGCACCACAAGGCATGGCAGCCGAAGCATCCTCTGCTGCAATCATTCTCACCTCCAGCCACCTCGGCCTTCCGCTCTCCACCACCCATGTGGCGACGGGTTCCATCATGGGAACCGGTCTGGGACGCAAGGGCGCCGAAGTTCGTTGGGGCGTAGCCGGACGTATGGCGGTCGCCTGGTTGATCACTCTTCCGTCCGCTGCAATCGTCGGCGCTCTGTGCTGGGGACTGGCCGACATCGTCGGCGGCCTGCCCGGTGTCCTGGTCGTCTTCGCCGTGCTCATCGCGTTGGCCGGCTGGATGTACCTGCGCTCCCGCAAGGAGCCCATCGATCCGAGCAACGTCAACGCCGAGTGGGACGGCGGCCTGGTGCCTGCAGAGGTCCCCGGTCCGGACGCCCGCGTCACCACCGACGCCAAAGCCTGAAAGAGGGAATCGACATGGATATCTTGAAAAACACCGTCGACTCGCTCTGGCAGGTCGTACTGGTCGGCCTCCTGCTGGGCGCCGGACTACCGGCGATCTTCGCAATCGGCCTGAAGTCGCTCGACGCCGGACAACGTGGCAGTGGCGGCGGGAGCACTGCCGTCGTGGCTCGCAGTCCGTTGGCCGTGGCAGGCGCAGTGGTGTGCTTCGCGGTCGTGCTCATCGCGATCGTCACCGGAATCCTCTTCATCATGCAGGGCTTCCTCAGCCACACATTCGGCATCGAGATCTTCTGATCCCGTGCGCCCTCACGAGCGGAAAGACATCACCGTGACTGCACCGACTCCATCCCTTCCTCAATCCATTCTTGACTGGCTTCGCGCCGGCTACCCCGAAGGCATACCGCCCAAGGACCGCATTCCGCTGGTCGCATTGCTACGACGCAAACTCTCGGACGCGCAAATTCGAGACATTGCCATCGGCGCTGCACTCGCAGAACTGAGCGACGTCAACAGCGACCAGGTGATCTCGAGCGACGAGATCAGCGCTCAGATCGCCGATCTGACGAGCCAGACTCCCTCGGACGAGGACATCGCGCGCGTTGCCTCCGTCCTTGCTGCCGCCGGGTGGCCCCTCGCTGATCTCGACAACCACTGAAGCTCGATTCGTTGAGTCTTCCACCACTTCTGGCTTCGATACTCGGCTGGCTGCGTGCCGGGTATCCGAACGGTGTGCCGGAGCAGGACTACGTCCCTTTGATGGCCCTGCTCCGGCGACAACTGTCCGACGACGAGATCGCCGTTCTTGCTGACGATCTCGTCGCCGGCTTTCCGCTTCCGGTCGATCCGATCGACTTTCCCGGTTCGGTCGATCCGATCGACATCGGCGTCCTCATCACCAAGGTCACCGACGATATTCCGCACGAATCGGACGTCGCTCGGGTACGTGAACACCTGATTCGTGGAGGTTGGCAAATCGTGGCACAACCTCCGGTCGACGACGCCTGACGGCATTACGGTAAATCGGACCAGTTTGATAACGAACCGGTAACGGTGCCGTCGAGGTCAATACAGACCACTTAGTGTCATAAGGAATTCCGCGCCTCGGGGGGCTCGGTCGGATTTCGGTGTGCAAGCACCTTTGGGGCGGGAGTGATACATGCACGAGGCTCACACAGATTTGGCGAAGAACCCAGATATTTCGAACCCGGATCTTTCGAGAAACCGTATTTCGAAACGAATCAAGCGTCGGATCCTGGGCCTCGCAGCGACAGCACTCGCACTCCCCCTGACCGCAGGCCTGATCAGCGGATCGGTAGCGACCGCAGCGCCCGCGCGTACCGCCCCGGCCGGTGGCTACGAGGAAGTGTTCGTAGACTCGTCGATGGGACCGATCAAGGTTCAGATCCAGTGGGCTTCGCGCGGCGGCAACGCGGCGCTCTATCTTCTCGATGGCCTACGAGCACGCGACGACCGAAACGCATGGAGTTTCGAGACCAACGCTCTCGAGCAGTATCGCGGCGACAACGTCACCCTGGTCATGCCGGTCGGCGGGCAGTCCAGCTTTTACTCCGACTGGTATGCGAACAGCAATTTGAATCGCCAGCCGGTCACGTACAAATGGGAAACCTTCCTCACCCAGGAACTTCCCGCCTATCTGGAATCGCGCGGCGTCTCCCGAACCAACAACGGCGTGCTCGGACTGTCCATGGGTGGCAGCGCGGCACTGACGCTAGCCGCCTACCACCGCGATCAGTTCAAGTTCGCCGGTTCGCTCTCGGGATACCTCAACATCTCAGCTCCAGGCATGCGTGAGGCGATCCGGGTGGCCATGGTCAGCGCCGGGTCCTTCAATGTCGATGCAATGTGGGGACCGCCGTGGAACCCCGCTTGGCTCCGCAACGATCCCTTCGTGTTTGCACCCGAACTGGCTGGGCTCTCGCTGTACATATCCGCTGCGAGCGGCCTGCCCGGGCAGTTCGATCAACCGCGTCGGCCCGTCGACTTCGTGAATACCGGTAGTGCCATCGGGCTCGAGGCCCTTGCCTTGATGAACTCACGGGCATTCCAACTGCGCATGAACTCCCTGGGAATTCCGGCAACGTACAGCTTCCCGGCCAACGGCACTCATTCGTGGCCGTACTGGGGTGCAGAACTGTGGAAGGCCCGAGGCCAGATCCTCGACACCCTGAACGCTTGGTGAACTGACAACGACTCGATCACCGACAACCGCAGGCCCCGACCGATATTCGTTCGGGGCCTGCGTCGTTCGAATTCAGAGCGCGGCAAAGAGATCCACGGTATTGCCGTCGGGATCGAGAAGAACGGCGTAACGCTGCCCCCATACGGCGTCGAAGGGCGCCTTGTGCCCGGGGAAGTCGGCTGTCATGCGCTGATACGCCTCGTCTACTGCGGCGGGAGTCCCGAAATCGAAGGCCAAAGCGACGGGGTGTCGACCTTCCCCGACAGCGAAGTCCGGATCGAAGCTCGCGATGGTGGACAGCGCGTCCCAGGCCAGCCGAAGCCCACCGTCGAAAGTGAACTCCACATGCGGAGCGTCAGCGGGTGTTTCCGGAATGTCGAGCCCGAGGGTTCGGTAGAACGCGAGGGAACGCGCGAGATCGTTGGTGACGATTCCGACGAGATCGAGTCTCGGAGAGACGGACACGGTATTTCTCCTGTTTCGGGTCGAGAAGTGATCGGCGAGTGTGTGACGATGATCTGATGACCGGCACTGACACCCTCGCTCTCGACGGTAGTCGGACGGTAGCGTCGAGTCTTGAACAAAACGGCCACACCTATGTCGAGACTCGGATCACCGGTTCGGCCGGCCTCTTCAGTTGCACGTAGAAAAGCACCAGCGAAGCCCATACGCCCACGGAAGCAAAGCGGATTCTTCCCGATCTCTGCGCCGACTTCATCGTCGACAGCACCGGAAAGTCGTGGCTCGTCGGACCTGCCACCGGTGCCGATCTGGTTTCGGTCGCCGCCGGTACAACCATGTGGGGCATCCGGATCAATCCACCGGCTCTGCGGAGCCTGCTCGGCACAGCTGCCGACGCGGTGCAGGATTCGAAGATCGCCTTCGACGACATCCTCACTTCCAGACAAGCGCGGGTACTTGCCGACGCCCTGAGCCACGAGGCAGTCGACGCTCACCTACTGGGCCAGTTGTGGCGCGGACTGGAACCCGACCACGGAATCGAGCGTGGTTACTCCGCGCTCATCTCCTCCCCTTCCACGCCGATACGAGAGATTGCTGCAGACCTCGGTGTTTCCGAACGTCATTTCAGACGATCGATCACGTCAGCGGTCGGGCTGTCCCCCAAACTGATTCAGAAGGTGCAACGAATGCAGGACGTGTTGACTCTCAGCCGCGGCGCAAAACTCACGCTGTCGTCGCTGGCCGGTCGCGCCGGCTACGCCGACCAAGCCCACCTCGCACGCGATACGCGTGCACTGGCAGGTCTGACACCGACTCAGCTACTGCGCGAGCACCGGTAACGATGAGCGAAGATCTGTTCGCCGCCCTCGATCACCTGGCTGCCACGTCAGCTGTCGTGATCGATCGCCCCCGAGGGTCGGCACACCCGCGGTACCCCGATGCGATCTATCCGCTCGACTACGGCTATCTCGACGGCACGGTCAGCGCGGACGGCGACGGGATCGATCTGTTCCGAGGCTCGGCCGTCGGCAACGGTGTTGTCGCCGTGGCCGTTGTTGCCGACATCGTCAAGAAGGACGTGGAAGTCAAGATCCTTCTCGAATGTACTGCGTCTGAAATCGACACTGCCACAGCATTTCTCCGCGACGTTCTAGGTCTCGGTGCCACTGTCTTGCGGCGCGCCGTCAGCTGAGTTCGTCGAATCGCGGAACAAGATGCTCCGCAACCCACTTCGCTTCCTCGATCAGAGGCCAACCTGCCAGGATCAGTGCAGTCAAACCGGTTCGGCTGCGAAGCGTGCGTACCGAGTCCGTGATCGAATCCGGATCGCCGACGTAGTACACGGCCGATGACCCGGTGCCGAAGATGTCGAGGGGTGACCACGCCGTGATACCCGCGTACAGCCCGTCACCGACGTACAACTCCTCCGGTTCCGGAAGTCGGCCGGAGGCAATCTTGTCCGCCCAACCCTGCCGCTGAGCGTCGCGGGCGGTGAAGGTCTTGAGGTCTTGCTTCCCCTGAGTACGACGACGCACTGCGTTGTCCAAGACATGAGCGATCTGCTCGACGCCCGTCTTCTCGAACAACGAACGGAACCGGTCGTGCGCCTGCGCCTTGGTGGGGCGAACGATCACACCGGTGAGCGCACCGAAGTCGGTGAACTCGCGCCCGGCTGCCTCCGCCGCCGCCCGTGCGGCAGAGAATTTGTCTTCGATGAACGAAGTCTCGCGCAACATCGCCAAGTAGGTGTCGAGCACCTTGCCTGAATTCGCCAGGCCTACAGGCGAATCACCGGTACCCCACAGCGGAACCTGATGCCCAGCGGGCGCATCGATACGCAGTGGTGTGTTGGGAAAGTTCGACTCCGTGCCTTCGGCGTAGATGCGGCGGAAGTCCGCCCAGTACTGCTCCCCCAACTCGTAACGCTCGTCGTGGGGCACGTTCATGTCGTACTTGGTCAGGATGTTCTCGCGTCCGTTGACCGAGTTGATCAACAGTCGGCCGCCGCTGAAGGCGTCGAAAGTCAATGCCTTCTCCGCCAGCAGTCGCGCCGGCGTCATGTTCGCGTAGACGGCGACGAGGAACTTCATGCGCGTGGTGTGCGCTGCCGCCCACGTCGCCGAGATGAACGGATCGTTCGGCCAGGTGGCAACAAGCGCACCTTCGAATCCGCCGTCGTCGATGGTCTTCGCGAGCTCGATCTGCCTGGCCCCGTCCACGGGGAACAGCCCACCGGGGCTCCACGGGTAGTCCCCGTCGGCCTGGGTGAGATACCAGAATGTCTTGATGCCCATCAGTTCTGCACTCCAGCCGGCAGGTCGAACGATTCGATTCGGGCACGTGAGCGGATGGTGTCCGCATTCACGCTGTAGAGCGCATCGAGGTATGCGACCGCGAAAGAACCGGGGCCCGAGGCATTTTCCTCGGCGATCTCCGATGCCACGGCAACATGCGTGTGCGCGGCAACCAATCCGTCCAGCGCGGTCGACGTGACGGCGAGGTAGGCGGCGACAAGACCGCCCAGAGAGCAACCGGTACTGGTCACGCGCGGCAACAGTGCGCTGCCACCGGAGACTCGGATGCCCCGGGTGTCACCGCCCGCATCGCGGCCGACGATGTAGTCGACCGGTCCGGATGCCGACACGGCATCCGCATGCTTCAAGAGTGACAGAGCGGCGGGCACTGCGTCGGCGGAGTCGGAGGCACTGTCGACGCCGCGGGTGTCACCGCCGAGTCCCGCAAGCGCGATGATCTCCGACGCATTCCCCCGGATTGCGCTGGGGTGAAAGCGCAGCAGATCCACAGCGATACCGCTCCGCCAGGGTAGTCCGCCGACACCGACGGGATCCAAAACCCATGGCGTACTGGCAGTTCGGGCCGCTTCTGCTGCTATCAGGAAGGCTTCGGCTGTCCCGTCGTCCGGCGTTCCGAGGTTGACGAGCACTCCCCCGGCGATGGCAGCGAACCCACCCGCTTCGTGGACGTTGTCGATGTGAGCGTTGCTTGCGCCGGCGGCGAGCAGAACATTGGTCAAGAAGTTCGCAGAAACGATGTTGGTCAGCGACTGGACGAGCGGTACCTGATCGCGGAGTGCGTCGATCGCCGACGCGACGGTTTCGACAGAGACAGTGTCAGACATGAGAATTCCTTCAGGACGGGAGGTAATTGAGGACTGCGGCGATTCAGGACCGCGGACATCGAACATCCGCAAGCGCGCCGCCGGGCTCACCGCCGACAACCATCGGCAAAGTCGGATCTGCAGTCCATTCCTCCAACGAGCCGTCATAGACCTTGACGTCCTCATAGCCGCCGCGGATCAGTGCGAGTGCTGTCAGGCACGCCGAAACTCCACCGCCGCAATAGATCACGACAGGTTCAGCGACGGCTGGTAGAACGTCAGCAGATTTCGACCGAACATCGTCCGCCGGAAGCATCCGGGCATCGGCGTCGAGAAGACCCTTCGCAGACAGATTCACACTTGACGGAATATGTCCGCGTCGCGAATATCGCGTCTTCTCCGTTCCCTCGTACTGCTCAGGCGCCAGCGCGCACACCAGCGTTCCGGCTCCTTCTCCTGAGGACAGTGAGGCAACGCGAGGTAGATCGACCCACAGGCCAAGGTCCGTCACACTCCAACGCTTCGACGCCGACGTGTGGGTGACGTCGTCGCCGCTCGCGAGGGCGAAGCCGCATCGAGTCCATTCGGCGAGGCCACCGTCGAGGACCCTTGCTTCGATGCCGGCGTTGCGAAACACCCACCAGAGCCGTGATGCCCAAGTGGTCGAACCCTGGTCGTAGATCACGATTGTCGCACCCGGTTCGATACCACTGGATTGGAGATCGGAAATCAACTGCTCCGTTGACGGGCGTGTGAAATGCAGCGCCGCTTCCCTTTCGGAGAAGACGTCCATGAGGTCGACGTGTCGGGAACCCGGGATGTGCGAGGAAACCCAGCCGTCGTACCCGGACTCCGGGCGATAGTCGCCGTCAAATCGCGCGGGAGGAAAATGAACCGTCGCGTCGAGCACAGCGACGCCTCCCTCGCGCAGCATCGCGTCGAGTTCAGCAGCACTCACCAGCGGCGACGCGGTCTCTCCAGCCACTTCAGACCCTCTCCCTCGGAAACGAACAAGCACGAACCTAAATGAGTACTAGCGTATACGCAAGTACTCACTCGTCGCCGATGGCATAATCGAACGCGCTCTACTTGCATGCACAGGAATGAGGACACATGGATCTCGACGCCGATACGAGCACCACCGATCTGCTGGTGCCGGAGGCTGCGCTGGGCCGGTCCGATCAGACCTCGCGGCAGTACCTGCGCCTGCGAGCCGACATCCTGGCCGGCAAGTTCCCCCAGGGCTCTCCGCTGCACGAGACTCAATTGTGCGAATCGTACGGCGCATCGCGTACCCCGATCCGCGAGGCACTCAACTGGCTCGCGCACGACGGTCTACTCGAACGAGCCGCCCGCGGTTTTCGTGTCCGCTCCGGCACTCCCGAAGACGTCATCGAAATCTACGCAGCGCGGGTTGCCCTCGAATCGGAAGCCGCCGGCGCCGCCGCACTCCGCCACAGCGATCTCGACCTTGCCCGCCTGGACGGATTGCACGAGTTCTGCTGCACTGCAACAGAAGGCACCGAGGTTCGTGCCGGAAACTTCAAGTTTCACGAGGCCCTCTGGCAGGCCGCCCACAATTCCACGATCACCTCATTGCTGATCCGCCTCACCACCCAACTGCGAATCTACGACAGCGGCCCGCCGTCGAACTACGGCGAACCTGACCTGCTCAATTCGGAGCATCAAGAGATCCTGAACGCCATCCGCGCCCGGGACGAATCGTCCGCACGTGGTCACATGCGCAACCATCTCGAGCGCAGCCGCGACCAACGAATAAGGATGTTCGCCAGCCGCTGACTTCAGACAGCCCAGATTTCTGCACGCCGACGCCTGCGCCGCCGTCGCTCAGACGGGGAGCGTGCCGGTGTCGACGTCGTACACGCTCTCGGCCGGGCTCGACATCACTCGATCCGCCATCTCCTGCTTGAGCTCTGTCAGCCGTGACTCGTCTTCGGCCGTCCGGTCGGACTTACGGGACAGAGTAATGAACTCGTCGACGACGAACCCCTCCCGAACAGTCAGCGTGACGCTCGCGCCGCGATAGGTGATCCGAAATACATACAGCGCGAGCGCATTTCCACGTTCACGCCTGGCCAAGGAACTGTCAA
>NZ_LVCT01000394.1:0-1962 GCF_001647205.1 Rhodococcus sp. EPR-134 | reverse complement strand
GACGCTCGACGGAGCCCTCCGCGCCGAACACACCGAGAGCACGCTCGAGAACCTTGTAGGCATGGGCCACGCCGCCCGGGGCCTGCGGACCGTGATAGCGGATGGCGTCCTCGTACGTGAAGTCGAGCGTCGTCCCGTGATCGGTCACGGTGAGCGTGGTGGTCATGATGGGCGTCCTTGCCGATCAGTGCTGGCGGTCGATCGGATTGATCCGCGAGACGATGAGCGGATCGATCGGGGTGAAAGGAAAGTGCGGCAGATCCCGTTCCGGAACACCGAACGAGGCCGAGAGAACGCCGCGTGAGAACGCGGAAGCCGTTGCACGGTAGCCTATGTCGCCCGGCGTCGGCTGGTCGAAGAAGATGAGGAAGTTGATGTCCTCGTCACCTAGAACCTCGATGTGATGGGGATAGGCACGCGGAACGAAATACACCTGACCGGGCTCCAGTAGGTAGGTGTCGAGCGAACCGTCCGGATCGAGGACCGTCATCCGCCCGTGACCACGATGCACGTATCCCATTTCGGCAGTGACGGGATGCCAGTGTGGCTCACGCATTCCACTCTCGCGAATAGTCAACGAGTACATCGAAAGATCCTCCAGCGCCGCCCAATACTGCTTTCGCGCCACTTTCGCCTGTCCGTACGGATATGCGAGAGGCGCGATCTGGCCTTCGAGATCGAAGAGATGCGCGTTGGGAAGGCCGGCGGTATCGGGAACGACGGCGGCGCCGTCCCGCCGAACTATCTGGGACGCATCGGCTCTACCGAAGACGTCGAAGGCCGATGCGGCGAGATCGTACGTGTTGCCGAGCACCGCGTTCGACATTGCGCTGACGCTACTCTGCAACGAAAAGTGCTGCGGGAGTGAAGTACGCAGGGCAGCGATGATCTCCGCCTCCTCCTCTCCGACATTCTCGATGTGATAAATCGCGCCGGATTCGACGTGATACATCTGCCCCGCTCGCACCACGAAGCTGGCGAACTCGTCAGCATTGCCCAGCATCGAGACGAGCACGGTTCCGCTGGTGACGTAGGCGATCTGGTTCGCGTTGACGTTCCATTGTGGTTCACGGATCGCGCCGGGACCGAGAACAATTCGTTTGATCGACAGACCGGACAGGATCGGCAACGAACTCGTGTCGAGTTGCGAGATCGACCCGAGTTCGTTCTCGAAGACACTGGGGCCATTGCATAGTGAGGCAACGTGTGTAGACATGGCAGTTTTATCCTTCCCACTCTGGTCCTTTCGACTCCGGTCCTTCCGCCTCGCTGACGTCAGTCCTCGATGAACGCGAGAATGTCCTGGTCCAGTGTCTTCTGATATGAGCCGTAGATGCCGTGAGGTGCGCCCGGATACACCTTCAGCGTGCCCTTCTTCACCAGCTTGATCGCCTTCTCGGCCGCTGCGCCGATCGGCACGATCTGATCGTCGTCGCCCTGAGCGATGAGGAACGGAACGTCGATGGCTTCGAGATCGGAGGTCTGGTCCGTCTCCGAGAATGCCTTGACGCAGTCGTAGGCCGCGGCGAGATTGACCAACATACCTTGCCGCCAGAAGTCGTCCTTCGCCCCTTGCGAGACGTCGGCACCTTCGCGGTTCGCGCCGTAAAAGCTCTCGCTGAGATCCTTGTAGAACTGCGATCGGTCTCGCAGAACTCCCTCACGGATGCCGTCGAAGACCTCGATCGGTGTGCCTTCGGGGTTGCCGTCCGACTTGACCATGATCGGCGGTACGGCGCCGGCGGTGATCACCTTGGCCACGCGCCCTTTGCCGTGCTGCGCCGCGTACCGGACCACTTCCCCGCCGCCGGTCGAATGGCCAACCAGGACCAGGTCTTTCAGGTCGAGTGTGTCGATCAGCTCAGCCAGGTCCTTGGCATATGTATCCATGTCGTTGCCGGTGTACGTCTTCGACGAGCGACCGTGTCCTCGACGATCGTGCGCGATGGTCCGGTATCCGGC
>NZ_LVCT01000393.1:0-2379 GCF_001647205.1 Rhodococcus sp. EPR-134 | reverse complement strand
GATCTCGGTTCCGTCGGAGGTGGTGATGTAGGGCATGCTCTGCTCTTCTCTGTCGAGTCGTGGACTGAGATCCGGACACGGTGCCCGGTTTCCTCACTCTGCGAGTGCCCACTACGGGGGCAGTCGACTCATCGATCGACAGAAATGTGCGTGGGGGCAGAAGACTCCGGCCCGACACCACGAAGCGTGGTGCCGGGCCGGAGCCTTCAGTCAAAGGGAAACGATCAGTAATCGTCCTCCGTGTAGACGATCATCCCCCGCAGATTCTTTCCTTCGAGCATGTCGGCGTACCCCTCGTTGATCTCCTCGAGCTTGTAAGTCTTGGTCACCAACTCGTCGAGTTTGAGCGCGCCGCTTCGGTAGTGATCGAGCAACTTGGGAATCTGGGACCGTGGCCCTACCCCGCCGAAGATGGCTCCCTGCAAACGCTTCTGCAGAAGGGTCAGCTCGAAGAGGCTGAGCGTCACCTGCGAATCTGCGTAATGCCCCATTCCGACGACCACGACCTGTCCACCCTTGCCCGTCGCGCTGAGCGCGGGCTGAATGATGTCGCCGTGAATCTCGCCCACGGTGATCACGGTGACGTCGGCCATCTTGCCCCAGGTGATCTCGCCGATCACCGGTAGCGCTTCCTCGAGGGAGGCAAAAGTGTGTGTGGCGCCGAATTCCTTTGCCTTGTCGCGCTTGAACTCGACGGGATCGATCGCGATCACAAATCGTGCTCCGGCGGACGCCGCACCCTGCACCGAGTTGATTCCGACGCCGCCGACGCCGACGACCACCACCGTGTCGCCGACCTTGGCTCCACCGATCGCGGTGGCCGATCCCCAACCGGTGGCAACACCGCAGCCGAGCAAGGCCGCCTTGTCGAGCGGGATGTCCTTCTCGATCTTGATCACCGACGCCTCGTTGACGGTCACGTACGGCGAAAATGTTCCGAGCAGGCACATCTGGATGACCGGCTCGTCGTCGAGGGTGACGCGGTACGTCTTGTCGGAGATCGCCTGCCCGGTCAACAGGCCGGCTCCTTCGTCGCAGATGTTCTGCAGACCCTTCGCACAGGACGGACAACGTCCGCACGCCGGGATGAAGGCGAGAACCACGTGGTCGCCTTCTTCGACGCTCGCGACACCCGGGCCGACCTTCGTCACCACTCCGGCGCCTTCGTGCCCGCCCAGGGCCGGGTAGAAGGGCAGCGGGCTGGCGCCCGTACGCAAATGTTCGTCCGAATGGCACAGCCCCGATGCGGCGAGTCGGACCTGCACCTCACCCGAGACCGGGTCCCCCAGCTCGACCTCTTCGATCTCCCACGCCTGACCTGGCGCCTTGACTACCGCTGCCTTGACCTTCACCTGCACTCCTCGAAATTCTTCGTGATGCACGGACGACGAAAGAACGCGCCGGCATTTGTGTCGCCGATCACACTCCATGTACGAGTGTGCCTGAAGTAGCCCGAGAATACCGTCGGTCCGTGTGCCTTTTTGGTAGTGGGCACTACCAAAAAGGCGCACGGCTAACATGGACACAGTGGCCAAGGGAACTCGCAAGACCAGAACTCGCAGCAGTACTCCCGAGCGAGGCGAGTCCGGTCCCATCGCCGGCACTTTTCCGATCGATACCGGGACGTGCGAACTAGTCCGCGATCAGTACTCCGATGACAGTTGGATCATCCAGATCAACGGAGTGCCCAGTTCCCACGTGAACGTCGCGGATCCCACGGTGCTCGATTTCGAGTACATGCGGTGGATCGCGCATCTGGTCGATTCCGAACGTGACAAGGCCGAGCGCCTGCGGGTGCTTCATCTCGGCGGTGGCGCCTGCTCCATGGCCAGATACTTCGCCGCCACGTACCCCGACGCGCGTCAAGTGGTGGTCGAAATCGACGGTGCTCTGGCGGAACTCGTACGCGATTGGTTCGACCTCCCGCGTGCGCCTCTTCTGCGCATCCGCGTCGGAGAAGCCCGCGCCGTCACCGAAACTCTCACCGAGTCCACCCGGGACATCGTGATTCGAGATGTCTTCGCCGGCAGCACAACTCCGACACCATTGACGACGGCGCAATTCACCACCCACGTACGACGCGTGCTCGCACCGGGCGGTATCTACATCGTCAACTGCGGCGACACCCCGGATCTTCAGGGCGCGCGCAGTGAAGCCGCAACCATCGGTGCGCAGTTCGAACACATGGCGATCATCGCCGATCCCGCGATGCTCAAGGGCCGTCGCTACGGCAACATGATCATCGCGGGCAGCGACGTACCGATCGGCGGGCAACCCGCGCTCGCGCGCGAGCTACTCGGCGGAGGAGTTCCCGCCCACGTGTGGCAGGACGCCGAAGTCCGCAAGTTCGCCGCGAATGCGCCGGTTCGCCAAGACTGA
>NZ_LVCT01000392.1:0-3053 GCF_001647205.1 Rhodococcus sp. EPR-134 | reverse complement strand
CGTATCCAGCGACCTGCGCCACCGCCGCGAGAACACGGCCCGGGCCGGGAAGCTGATCGGTCGGCTTGCCTCGCACCAGAACGAGGCAGTTGCGTGCCTTCGTCGCGGTGATCCAGGCGTCACGCAGCAGTTCGACGTCACCTTCGCTGAGCAGTTCCGCGGCGCCGATGGCGTCGAGAGTCTCGAGGGTCGATGTGTTGTGCAGCGACTCGATCTTGTCGGCATGGCGTAGCTGCAGCAGTTGCACAGTCCACTCGATGTCGGCCAAGCCTCCGCGACCCAGTTTCGTGTGCGTCGCCGGATCGGCTCCGCGCGGGAGCCTTTCGGAATCGACTCGCGCCTTGATGCGCCGGATCTCGCGCACCGCCGCATCACTGACGCCGCCCTCGGGGTAGCGGGTCTTGTCGATCATGTGCAGGAACCGCAGTCCCAGTTCAGGATCACCGGCAACCGGGTGCGCACGAAGCAGCGCTTGAATCTCCCACGCCTGAGCCCACTTCGCGTAGTACGCGTCGTAGGACTCGAGAGTGCGCACCATCGGACCGTTACGGCCTTCCGGACGCAATCCGGTGTCGACTTCGAGCGGCGGATCGGTACTCGGTGCCCCGAGGAGCTTGCGGACCTTGTCGGCAATGCTGTTGGCCCACTTGACCGCAACGGTCTCGTCGACGCCCTCGCGGGGTTCGCACACGAACAGCACGTCCGCATCGGATCCATAGCCCAGTTCGCCGCCGCCGAGTCGACCCATGCCGATGACGGAGAAACTGGCCGGCGCCTCGGTCCCGAGTTCGGTGACGCTGGCCTTGATCACCGCGGAGAGCGATGCATTGAGCACCGCGGCCCACACCGAGGACAGCGCCTTGCAGACTGCAGGAACATCGAGCATGCCGAGGATGTCGGCCGACGCGATTCGCGCAAGTTCGTGTCGCCGCAGCGAGCGGGCCGCAGCAACAGCACGATTGGGATCACTGTGTCGGCCGGAGGCGGTGAGGATTCCGCGAGCGACGTCCTCGGGCTTCGGCTCGACCAGGCGCGGTCCACTCGGCGAATCCGCGAACAAGCGAATCACGTCGGGAGCCTTGATGAGCAGGTCGGGTAGGTACGCCGACGAGCCCAGCACGGTCATCAGACGCTCGGCCACCGCAGCCTCGTCGCGGAGCAGGCGCAGGAACCACGTCTGGTCGACGAGCGCGTCCGAGAGCCTGCGGTAAGCGAGCAGACCGGCATCGGGATCCGGTGTGTCCGCGAGTGATTCGAGCAGAGTCGGCAACAGGAGCGCTTGAATGCGACCCTTGCGTGAAGCGCCACTCGTCAGTGCAGTCAGATGCCCGAGAGCATGCTCGGGTGCCGTGTAACCGAGAGCGGCCAACTGGCGAACCGCGGCTTCTGGCCCCAGGACCAGTGCTTCCTTGTCCATCCGCGCCACCGATTCGAGAAGCGGGCGGTAGAACAACTTGGCGTGCAGGCGGCGAATCCGATGCGAATTCCGCTTGATCTCGGCGCGCAGGACTCCCAGGGAATCCAGACGACCGTCGGGTCGCATGTGCGCGGCGCGGGCCAGCCAACGCAGCGCTTCCTCGTCGTCCGGCGGCGGCAGGGTGTGTGTGCGCTTGAGCTTCTGTAACTGCAGACGGTGCTCGAGCAGACGCAGGAATTCGTACGACGCAGTCAGGTTGGCGGCGTCGTCGCGGCCGACGTATCCACCCGCCGCCAATGCAGTCAGTGCATCGACGGTGCTCTGGACATGCAACGAACTGTCGGCGCGCCCGTGCACCAATTGCAGGAGTTGGACGGCGAATTCGACGTCGCGCAAACTTCCGCGGCCGAGTTTGAGTTCACGCTCACGCAGTTCGGGGGGAACCATTTCCTCGACGCGTCGACGCATGGCCTGGACTTCGGGGACGAAGTCCTCGCGCTCGGAGGCGATCCACACCATCGGGCTCATCGCCTCGGAGTACTGGCGACCGAGCTCCATGTCGCCGGTCATCGGACGAGCCTTGAGCAGTGCCTGGAACTCCCAGGTCTTGGCCCAGCGCTTGTAGTACGTGATGTGGGATTCGAGGGAGCGAACCAGTTCTCCGCGCTTGCCTTCGGGCCGCAGCGCAGCATCGACCTCGAAGAATGCGGAGGTACCGATACGCATCATCTCACCGGCAACGCGACTGGCCGTCGCATCGGCCGGTTCGGCGACGAACACCACGTCGACGTCGGAGACATAGTTCAGCTCGCGCGCACCACATTTGCCCATGGCGATCACGGCGAGCCGGATCGGACAGCTACCCTCGGGACACACCGTTGCGATGGCCACCGCAAGTGCAGCGGTCAGCGCGGCGTCGGCCAGATCGGAAAGCTGGTGCCCCACAGTCTGATACGGAACTACGGGTTCGTTCTCGACGGTCGCCGCAAGATCAGCCGCAGCCAGCAGCATCAGCTGGTCCTTGTAGCTCTTACGCAGAGCAACAACAGCTTCCGGCCCGGTCACCGTGGCGCGGTAGGTCAGGGAACCTTCGGTGGCACCCTCGTCGACAGTTGCACCCACGACCTCCAGCAAGGCTGCAGTCGCCTCGTCCTTGGTCGGCAGAGCGGTGCCGTCGAGCAGTTTCCAGCCGATCGGATCCGCGGCCAGGGGGTCGCCGAAGGCCGACGACGCACCCACCAGTGCGAACAAACGGCCGCGCAGGCTCTTGTCCTTGCGCAGGACCTGATCGAGTTCGCGCCACCCGTCGCCGAGCCCGTCCTTGATCCGCACAAGGGTGCGCAGAGCGAGGTCGGCGTTCGCGGCACGCGACAGCGACCACAAGAGTTCGATGCTCTCGGCGTCGACCCAACCGAGCTGACGCAACTCGTCGGCAGCGGTGGGCTCGACCAGCCCGAGTCGACCCGGTCCTGGAACTGCTGATCTCGCAGCGGGCGGTTTCACCGTCACAGACCGAGGTAGGTCTTGAGCTCGAACGGCGTCACGTGGCTGCGGTATTCCTCCCACTCACGACGCTTGTTGCGCAGGAAGAAATCGAAGACGTGCTCGCCGAGTGCTTCGGCCACGAGCTCCGACT
>NZ_LVCT01000391.1:0-3479 GCF_001647205.1 Rhodococcus sp. EPR-134 | reverse complement strand
AGACGGCAACGCCGATCAGGATCTGTGTGAAGCTCCGCGTGAAGAACCCGCGCACCAGCAGGTAGGTGACCCAGCCGAAGATCAGCACGGACGCACCGACGTGATTCGAGTTCGAGCCGGCGAACAACCAGGTCCCGACGCCGCCGATCACCCAGATGATGCCGGTCGCCGCGAGTCCTCGCGCAATTCCCGACACCAGCACGAGGTATCCGAGGATCAGCACCGGAATGGTGTTGGCGATCAGATGACCCCAGTCGTCGTGCAGCACCGGGGCGAACAGGATTCCCCACAGGCCGTCGAGCGTGCGCGGGGTGACGCCGGCGTTCTGGACATTCTGACCGGAGATGACATCCACGATCTCGATCACGTAGAGCAGGATCGCGAAGCCGCCCACCAACACGGCCGACTGCTTCCACACCGAGGGCGGACCGGATTTCGGTGCCGGCGTCCGGGTGCCGAAGTCCGGACTGTTGAAATCCATCGTCATCGTGTGCGTCCTCCACCGTCGATCCGGTCTTCTGATCCGGTCACTCGCGACCAGGCTCAATTCGAGATTACCGCCGATTCCAGGAGTGCTGCCTAGAGAAATGCGGACGGGAAGAGTTCGCGGTAGCTCGGGATTCCGGCTACCGACGTGGCGTCGAGAATCGCTGTGACGATCGCACGTTCGACCACCTGGGCCGAAGCCGCGCACACCGCGTCGAGTATCGGCAGATCGTTCGGGAAAGCGTCCGGAACCGTGATCTCCGAATTCGGAGTGTGATCACCGGTGGCGAGCGCAAAGATCGTGTCGCCGTCGAGCGGCGAATGTGCGGGCCGAATTGCTCGGGCCAGGCCGTCATGACCTGCGACGGCGACGCGTCGGCACCCGGCTTTCGTCAAGGCGGCGTCAGTGGCGACCACACCGATCGTGGTGTTGAGGACGGTTCCCTTGGCTGCAACGGCGTTGGCCGACGCGAGTTCGGACGCGTCGGGGAGCCTGAGGCCGAACGACTCCGCGCCGTCCGAGCCGACGCCCCACGGCAGGCCTGTTCTGGGGTCGAAGACCGAACCCACCGGATTCGCCACGATCAAGGCGGAGACCGTCGTCCCCTCGGCGGGGCCGTCGGCGATCACGACGCTGGCCGTTCCCACCCCACCCTTGAGCGCTCCGGCTCTGGCACCTACCCCCGCGCCGACCGTGCCCGTGGCGAATTCGCGCGAAGCAGTGTCGGCAGCGAGGAATCCGAAATCGCCGGTCGGACGAACGGTCCAGTCCCCCACCGGCAGATCGAAGATCACGGCGCCGGGCACGATCGGGACCACCTGGCCGGGAGCGCCCATCGCGATCCCGTGATCGTGTTCCTCGAGCCAGCGCATCACTCCGTCGGCCGCGGCAAGTCCGTAGGCACTACCGCCGGTCAACAGCACGGCATTGACCTGCTGGACCGAATGGCTCAGGTCGAGCAGGTCTGTCTCGCGGGTACCCGGACCGCCGCCCCGGACATCGACTCCGGCGACCGCACCGGCCGACGCGAGCACGACCGTGCAGCCGGTGGCTGCGCCGCTTCCGAGAGTGGCTCCCTCGTCGAGCTTGTGGTGATGACCGACGGCGAGGCCGGCGACATCTGTCAGTGAATCAGTGGGCCCGGTCCGCGTTGTAGTCATGGCATGAGCGCCTGGACGAGGGAGTCCTGCATCCACGTCAACCAGTGATAGACGTCGAGATGCGGGGCTCGCGGGTCGTCGGGTTCGAGGCTCTCCGGTGTGTCGGCGTCGATGCCGAGATTGGTTCCGAGCGCGAGACGGACGTCGTTGAGCGAGGACAGCCAGGCGTCGGCCTGTTCCTGCGTGAGAACGACCTTGCCGCCGGCCTCCGGAAGCGAAGCCAACAACATGCGAGCGGACTCACGCTTGGCGTCGATGATCTCGGGTTCGTGCAAACTGCGCAGCGCGCCGTTGACATTGGCGCCGGCGTCGTCGAGATCGTCACTGTCCGGAGCGACCTTGTCCGGATCGGTGCGCTGGAAGTCGGGAAGCAAACGCGCCAACACCGGATTGTCGGGCGTCTCCGAATTTCCGGTACGAAGACCCGTCAGGGCGGCGAGCTCGTCTTGCGGCGCCGAAGACGCACGCTCGTCGAGAAGCCCGGTCACCGACTCCACGAGCGAGCGCAGAACCGCCGCCTCGTGGCCGTCCATCTCGGACTTGAACTTCACTCCGCCGAGTGAACTCTTCCTACTCCACGTCCGCACGCGTCGGACTCCCGTCTACGAGTTAGGCGAACAAATCGGTCGAAAAAGTGCATTTCTCAGGTGTCGTCGCGTTGCATCGTGGCCCAGAGACCGGCAGCGTGGAGGCGACGAACATCGGCCTCCATCTTGTCGCGCGAACCGCTCGAGACCACGGCCTTGCCTTCCGAATGGACCTGCATCATCAGGTCGGTGGCCTTGGCTTTGCTGTAGCCGAACAACTTCTGGAACACGTAAGTCACGTAATGCATGAGATTGACCGGGTCGTCCCAGACGATGGTCACCCAGGGCCGATCTGCGGCTTCGATGGTCGAAACAGCCTCCGACTGCTCGGGCGTGGCTTGAGGAGAGGAAGCCGTAGCGCCTCTCATCGTTACGTTCGCCGAGTAAGTGCCGGACACGGTCGCGCCGCCGAAAACCATGTATCCAGGGTACGGCGCGACGAGAGGCGACAACACCCACCCACGTCGTCTCGCGCATAGAGTTGTGTGCGTGCCTACGCAAATTTCCGACATCCGCGACGCCGGTGCCAGCACCGCACTGCTCACCGATCAGTACGAACTGACCATGCTCTCGGCGGCTCTCGCCGACGGATCTGCCTTCCGCAACTGCAGTTTCGAGGTATTCGCACGGCGGCTGCCAGACGGTCGTCGCTACGGCGTCGTCGCCGGTACCGAGCGCCTTCTCGACGCACTCGAGCAGTTCCGGTTCGGTGAACCGGAACTGGCGATCGTCGCGAAGTTCCTCGACGACACGACCGTCGAGTGGCTGCGCAACTATCGATTCTCCGGTGACATCGACGGCTACCGCGAGGGCGATTTCTACTTCCCCGGATCACCGATCCTCTCGGTCCGCGGAACTTTCGCCGAGTGCGTCATCCTCGAAACCTTGATTCTCTCGATCCTCAACCACGACAGCGCGATCGCTTCGGCCGCAGCCCGCATGGTGAGCGCAGCGGGCGGTCGACGGATGATCGAGATGGGCTCGCGTCGTACACACGAACAGGCCGCCGTCGCCGCTTCACGTGCCGCCTATCTCGCCGGCTTCGACGCCACCTCCAACCTCGAAGCCGCGCGGCGTCACGACGTACCCAGCGCAGGTACCAGCGCGCACGCCTTCACGCTCCTGCACACCACCGATGACGGTCCGGACGAAGCCGCGGCATTCCGCGGTCAGGTCGCCGCTCTGGGCGTATCCACCACCTTGTTGGTCGACACCTACGACATCACCGAGGGCGTGAAAACGGCT
>NZ_LVCT01000390.1:0-18282 GCF_001647205.1 Rhodococcus sp. EPR-134 | reverse complement strand
TTCTGCCTCGGGCGGCAAGGTGTAGCCCTTCTCGATGCCGCGAAGACCGGCAGCAAGCAGGACCGCGAAAGTCAGGTACGGGTTGCAAGCCGAGTCTGGGCTACGGATCTCGACGCGGCGCGAGGACGCCTTGTTGGGCGTGTACATCGGGACGCGAATGAGAGCCGATCGGTTGGACGGGCCCCACGACGCAGCAGTGGGTGCCTCTCCCCCGTGGACGAGTCGCTTGTACGAGTTGACCCACTGGTTCGTGACCGCACTGATCTCGTTGGCGTGCTCGAGGATGCCGGCGATGAACGCCTTGCCGGTCTCGGAGAGCTGCATCGGATCGTCCGGATTGTGGAAGGCGTTGGTGTCGCCCTCGAACAGGCTCATGTGGGTGTGCATCGCGGAGCCGGCCTGATCGCTGAACGGCTTGGGCATGAAGCTCGCCCGGACGCCTTCACCGATCGCGACCTCCTTGACGACGTACCGGAACGTCATCACGTTGTCGGCCATCGAGAGTGCGTCGGCGTAGCGCAGATCGATCTCCTGCTGACCCGGCGCGGCCTCGTGGTGGCTGAACTCGACCGAGATGCCCATCGACTCGAGTGCGTCGATGGCGTGGCGGCGGAAATTCGGAGCCGAATCGTGCACGGCCTGGTCGAAGTATCCGCCCGAGTCGGCCGGGATCGGTGGAGTGCCGTCGATCGGGCCGTTCTCCAGAAGGAAGAACTCGATTTCCGGGTGGACGTAGCAGCTGAAGCCCAAGTCGCTGGCCTTGCTCAGCTGGCGACGCAGTACGTGGCGCGGATCGGCCCACGACGGCGAACCATCGGGCATCGTGATGTCGCAGAACATGCGAGCGGAATGCTGCGCACCGTCCTTGTGCGCCCACGGCAGGATCTGGAATGTCGAGGCGTCGGGCCGAGCGACGGTGTCGGCTTCGGAGACTCGAGAGAATCCCTCGATGGCGGAACCGTCGAATCCGATTCCCTCCTCGAAGGCGCCTTCGAGTTCGGCGGGGGCGATCGCCACCGATTTGAGGTACCCGAGAACATCGGTGAACCACAAGCGGACAAACCGAATGTCGCGCTCTTCCAGGGTACGAAGCACGAATTCTTTTTGGCGATCCATGCACGCGAGACTAAGCAAGCCACGTTAAATCTGTGTTACATCAGTGGTCCCGGTTAACAGAGTGATTGGTCACCATCGAATAGGCGCAGCGTACGGCGTCGCGCCGGTTAACATGTCAGACCCTCTTCCGGAGCCTTCAAGTAAACGAAGTAGTCGACGACGGCATCGTCGACGCAGGAGTTTCCGTCCAGAACCACCGTGTGTTGGGTTCCGTCGAACGTGATCAGAGCAGCGCCCAACTGCTTCGCGAGATCCACTCCGGCCTGATACGGGGTCGCCGGATCCTGCGTCGTGGACACGACGACCAGCTGCGGCAGACCGGCGTCAGCGAGCGCCTGGGGGTCGAGCGCGTGAGGGCTGCCGGTAGCCGGAACGGGCCAGAACGCGCACAGGTCGAGCGGCGCTTGACCCGTCCCGCGGCCGTCGTCGAGGAACGGCGCCGCCTCGCGGTACCGAGTGTCGGATTCGCCGGCCTCGGCGCGGTCGGTGGTTGCCGGATCGTCCACGCAGCGAATGGCGTTGAACGCGTCGTTGATGTTGGAGTAGCTGCCGTCATCCTCACGGCCTTCGTACATGTCGGCGAGATTGAGCAGCGAATCGCCGCGTCCGTCGGCCAGACTCGACAGACCCCCACGCAGCGGCGTCCACAACTGCGGCGAATACAGAGCCTGCTGGACGCCGGTGATCGCGTCGGAATAACTCAGCCCTCGCGGATCGGTGGTCTGTGCCGGCTTCTCGATCAAAGGATCGACGAGTGCCTGAAAGCGTGCCTGCGCCTGCGCCGGATCATCACCCAGCGGGCAATCCGTTCGCGAGACACAGTCGGCGACAAAGGCGTCGAACGCGCCTTGGAAGCCCTGCCCCTGCAAGACCACTTCGTCGACCGGATCCTGCTCGGGGTCGAGCGCGCCGTCGAGGACCATCGCTCGGACGTTCTGCGGAAAGGTTTCCGCGTACGTGGATCCGAGCCGGGTCCCGTACGAGAACCCGAGGTAGTTCATCTTCGGATCGCCGAGAACGCCCCGAATGACGTCCATATCTCGCACCACCTCGTAGGTACCGACATGAGCGAGGAACTCCGTACCGGTCCGCTCAGCGCACTTGGCGGCGTAGTCCTTGCTGTCCGCCTCGGCGAGAGCGATGCCCTCCGGCGTCATGTCGACGTTGACCTCCGCACGCTCCGCGTCGGTCTCCTCCGGCGTCAAACACCGAACCTGCGGGGTCGACGCCCCGATCCCCCGCGGATCGAAGCCGATCATGTCGAAACGTTCCTGCAATTCGGTGCCCGAACCCGAGGTCGCCATCGACAGCCCGGACCCACCCGGCCCGCCGGGGTTCAGCAACAGTGAGCCGATGCGGTCGCCGGTAGCCTTCGAACGCGAGATCACCACCTTCGCGGTGTCGCCGTTCGGATTCGCGTAGTCGACGGGAACGCTCACCTCGGCGCAGTCGATCCCACGCCCCAGCGGCGCAGTTCCTTCTTCGACAAATTGGTCGCACGAACCCCAGTCGAGCGTCTGCTCGTAGAATTTCTCGAGGCCGGACGGCACCGCGGACGCGGCAGAACCAGCAGGTTCCACTGATTCGGGCGTGCCTTCCGAACTGGTGCAACCGACAACCAACACGAGCACTGCTGCGCTTCCGGCGAGGGCACCGGAGAGGCGAACGAACTTCGACATGCCATCGATGGTGCCAGGAAACCGCGATAGCCAGCGGTTCGCCTCGTCTCGGCACCTACCTGATACGCGCGCGGTGATGTGACCCATTGCACCCCGTCAACTATTCGTGTCGGCGATGTCCGGTGGCAGACTGAACACGTCATCACCCACACCCGGGGACCCGAAGGCGATCAACGCTCAGGGCCTCGAGGCCAGAAAGGGACAACGATGTCCGAAACACCTCTCTACGGTTCTGTACCCACTGCAAGCTCTACCGATGCACCGAAGCGTAAGACGCGCATTCACCACCTCGCCGAGATGAAGCAGAACGGCGAACGCTGGTCGATGCTCACCGCTTACGACTACTCCACGGCACGCATCTTCGAAGACGCAGGCATCCCGGTGCTGCTCGTCGGCGACTCTGCCGCCAACGTCGTCTACGGCTACGACACCACCGTGCCGATCACCGTCGACGAACTGCTCCCGCTCGTGCGTGGCGTCGTTCGCGGCGCGCCGCACGCACTCGTCGTCGCCGACCTCCCCTTCGGCACCTACGAGGGTTCCGCCGAGCAGGCCCTGTCGACTGCGACGCGGTTCATGAAGGAAGGCCTCGCGCACGCCGTCAAGCTCGAGGGCGGCGAGCGGATGAGTAAGCAGATCGCGGCTATCACCTCGGCCGGCATCCCCGTCATGGCTCACGTCGGATTCACCCCGCAGAGCGTGAACTCGCTCGGCGGATTCCGCGTCCAGGGTCGCGGCGACGCGGCCGAGCAGCTTGTGGCGGACGCCATTGCAGTCCAGGAAGCCGGGGCGTTCTCCGTCGTCATGGAAATGGTTCCGGCCGAGATTGCGGGCCAGGTCAGCCGCAAACTCACCATCCCCACCGTCGGCATCGGGGCCGGTTCCGAATGCGACGCTCAGGTACTCGTCTGGCAGGACATGGCGGGTTACACGAGCGGTAAGACAGCCAAGTTCGTCAAGCGTTTCGGTAACGTCGGTGACGAACTGCGTTCCGCAGCCGCAGCCTATGCATCAGAAGTTCGCACTGGCGCTTTCCCGGCCGCAGAACACAGTTTCTGATCCGAGACCGGCGAACGCCGCCTGTCTCTCAACCAGCCAGGGGTGCGTTCAATGATCGGTAACCGTCGAAGTTCTACTGCCGCAGCTGTAGTCGGTGCGGCAGCTCTCGTCACGGTGCTGAGCGGATGCGCGGGAGGGTCCACCAACTCTCCCGCGCCCAGCAGCACTACGCCCGCGAGTTCCACCAAGACGGCGCCGGCAACAACCTCCGCGTCCGGTTCGACGTTCACCGACGCTCAGGTCCAGCAGTTGTGCTCGGATATGGAAGGGCAGCTGCAGAACTGGCGGACCGTCACCCCGACGCTCGGCAAGGGCGGACTGAACACGATCGTCATCACGTGGGCGACGCAGAACGGCATCAACCTGCTCGATCTCGCCCAGAACCGCGAAAGCATCGACGCGGCAACCTCGGCCGCGTGCCCGGACGTCCGGGGCGGCGCGATTTCCGCACTCGAGATCCCCGATCTCGCCTCCGGGCTGGTGGGCTTCTGATGAGCGAAACGTCAGCACCGCCGTCGGCTCTGCGGAGTCTCTATCCCCCGATCGAGCCTTTCGTCACCGGCTTCCTCGATGTCGGTGACGGCCAGAGCATGTACTGGGAAGTCAGCGGAAATCCGGACGGCAAGCCGGTGGTGTTCCTGCACGGTGGCCCCGGCGGTGGTGCGCAACCGGCGGTACGCCAGTTCTTCGATCCGGCCGCATACCGCATCGTTCTACTCGACCAGCGCGGCTGCGGGCGGTCCACCCCTCACGTTGCCGACGGCGCCGACCTGTCGGTGAACACAACGGACAAGCTGCTGGCCGACATCGAAGCCCTGCGTGAACATCTTTCGATCGACAAGTGGATGGTTTTCGGCGGGTCCTGGGGTTCCACGCTGTCCATCGCCTACGCCGAAACGTTTCCCACGCGCGTCACTGAGCTGGTCCTGCGCGGGATCTTCCTCCTGCGTCGCAGTGAGATCGACTGGTACTACAACGGCGGCGCGGGAAACATCTTCCCGGAGCGCTGGGACAAATTCCTCGAACCGGTACCCGAGGCGCAGCGCGGCGAAGACCTCGTCGCGGTCTATCACCAACTGCTCCATTCCGAAGACCCCGCCGTCGCAGCCCGGGCAGCGATCGCCTGGTCGGCCTGGGAAGGATCGACGAGCTACCTGTACCCACAGGCGGACAAGATCGAACAGAACTCCGAGACCAGGTTCGCCTTGGCCTTCGCTCGTATCGAGAACCACTACTTCGTCAACGGCGGATTCTTCGACGAGGGTCAACTCCTACGCGAAAGCTCCGCACTGCACGGCATTCCGGGGACGATCGTCCAGGGCCGCTACGACGTCGTCTGCCCCGCCACCAGCGCGTGGGCGCTGCACAAGGCGTGGCCCGAATCCAAGCTCGTGATCGTCGACGACGCCGGACACTCCGCGATGGAGCCCGGCATCGCACATCACTTGGTGGAAGCCACCGATTCTTACCGGTAGCTCGCTACGCCGGGAACGTGAACTCCACCGTCCGTTTGACGGTGTCGACGGCGGTGAGTCGCACCTTTGCGCGCTCACCGTCGTCGGGCGTTCCGACGCATTTCGCAATCACTGCGACCGACGGGACAAACACTTCCGCCGAGCGCTTTCCGTCCTTGGCGCGCATCACCACTGCGTCGAAGACCTCGCCGACCCGGCCGTCGAGCAGCGTGGACTCGGTCAGATCGATGCACGCACGGTCGACCTTGTTCGCCAGCGAGTCGGACCCACTCATGATGTCGGGCAGCTCGGGAAGTGCAGTGCGCGCCCATTCCGGTACCGGCGTACCAGCTGTGATCGCCAGACACACCTCGGTGCTGAAACGATCGGACAGCCGGCGCAGCGGAGCAGTCACGTGAGCGTAGGGCGCTCCGATCCCCGCATGCACCGTCAACTCCGGTAGTCGGCCGTCGAAGGCCGCGTAGTCTGCCCCGCGCAGCAACGACGGCGCAACCGACATCAGCGCCATCGTCGACGGCTCGTTGGAATCGAGTCCGGCAAGAATCTGCCCGACGCTTTGCCCCTCCGGCCACGTGATACCCAGCGCCACTGCAGTTCTCCGCAAGGTCCGAACCGCGGACTCCTCGGCCGGCGGCAGCGTGCGAAGCAACCCGATACCTGCGTCGATCATCATGCGGCCGGCACACATCCCGGTCAGCAGCGACACTTCTGCGTTCCAGTCGTCCGCTTCGGTGCGTGGCTCCAGTTCGATCCGCCAGCGAGCCGAGGACTCGTCCTCCGGCTGATCCCGAACCACTGACTGCTCGGGCAGTTTCAGCTCGATGGCACCCCTGGCAACCGCCGAGACACTGCGCAATCGTCCGAACTCCGGTAGTGCGGCGATGGACGGATGCAAGGTTCCCGCGTCGGCATCGCGCTGCACGGTCGAATAGTCCAGACGTGCCACCGATTTCACCAGAGCGCGTCTCACCTGCCACGACGTCGGCTCGGCCTGCGCGTCGAGTTCGATCCGCCACAGCGCGGCGGGACGAACCACGTCCGGCAGCAGACTCGCCGATCCCTCCGACAACGCTCGGGGATGCAGCGGGACGGAACCGTCCGGGAGATAGAAGGTTTGGCCCCGCTTGCGGGTTTCGATGTCGAGAGCGCCACCCGGCGTCACCACCGCCGCGACGTCGGCGATCGCGTAGTGCACGACGTACCCGGTCGAGGTCTTCTCGATGTGCACTGCCTGGTCGAGGTCCATCGATCCGGGAGGGTCGATGGTCACGAAGGCGATACCCGTTTCGTCGACACGCCCGGCGCCGAAACGATCCACGGCATTCTCGGCCTCGGCCTGCGCCGCAGCCGAGAATGCTCCTGGCAAGTCGAACTCCGCCCGAACCACTCCGAAGTCGATTCCCTGCACCATCATTCGACTTGCGGGCACGCATCCTCCATGATCGGTTCGGGCCGGTATAGCAGCAGTACCGGTCCCAGTTGTTCGAGTCCCAGCTGTTCCAAGTCTCAGTTATTCCAAGTCTCAGTTGTTCCAGTCTTCGTCTGCCCGATCGGCGGCTTTGTTGCGTTCGGCAGCGATCTTCAATGCATGCTCGGCAGAGTCCCGATCAGGGTACGGCCCCATCCTCGTCAGCGAGGACGCGCCCTTTCCCTGCGTGACGGAACCGTCGGACACGTCGAAGTACCAGAGTCGATCTTCATCAGTCATATCCACAGTGTGACATCAGAGTGAGATAGAAGCTTGTAGATCGCTGTGAGACTGATATTCTTTCTACTTGGCCTGGCAGGTGAGAACCGGACATTCGAACGGTGAGTTCTGCTTGAATGCCCAACACAAGCTACGAACAGAAAATGGAGTGCGCATGTCCGCAATTCTTTACGATTACCTCCTCCCGCTCATGGGCCATGACGCGGCAACGTACTGGGCTACGCTGCTGGTCATCAAGCCTGTCTGACAGCTTTCGACCATAAAGAAGACCCCCACCGATCCGGTGGGGGTCTTCTTTGTGCTCTCTTGCAGATCGCGGGCGGACGAGTCGGCGTGTAAGCCGGATCCTGTCCTGCGGCACCGAAGTGCCGAGTGGCGACCATCCATCTGGGCACACCGTCGCCGGGTGCCTCGAGCGGTTCACCCGCAGGCTCGGGCGAGCAGCCCTCGAACACCTGCGCAGCCGCACCGCGAGCGATGCGACCTTCAACCTTGCTCCGGGCGGGGTTTACCTAGCCACCCCGGTCACCCGAGGTGCTGGTGCGCTCTTACCGCACCGTTTCACCCTTACCTGCCTCGAAAGGCAGGCGGTCTGTTTTCTGTGGCACTGTCCCGCGAGTTGCCTCGGGTTGCCGTTAACAACCGCCCTGCTCTGTGGAGTCCGGACTTTCCTCGGCCCCAGGCCTGTGCGCGATACGCGCTGGTTCCAGAAGCCGCGGCCGCCCGGCCAACTCGTCCGCCCCCGTATGCTACCGGGCGCCTGTCGGTGGCCGGCACTATGGTCACCGTATGACTCGGTACGTGGCCCTGCTACGCGGTATCAACGTGGGCGGCATCAACATCAAGATGGCGGACCTGGCGAGAGTCTTCGGTGACCTCGGATTCCAAGGGGTGAAAACCGTGTTGGCCTCAGGCAACGTTCTGTTCGACAGTCCGAGCACCGACATCCCGACGCTGAAGAAACAGATCGAATCCGCCCTTGCCCGCGAGTTCGGCTACGAGGCTTGGGTGTTCGTCCTCGACCTTCCGACACTGCAGGCGATCGTGGACAACTACCCGTTCGAGCGCGAACGCGAGGGTTGGCATGCTTATGCGATGGTTGCCTCCGAGCCGGAAATCCTGGAGGAATTGAGCACTGCAGCAGCGCAACTCGATGCCTCGGTCGAGCGTGTGGCGGCAGGCGACGGAGTCCTGTACTGGGAGGTCGAGAAGGGGCAGACCGTCAAGAGCGCGTTCGGCAGGAACACCGGAAAACCGAAGTTCAAGGCGTTCACCACAACCCGAAACCTGAACACGCTCTACAAACTGCTCAAATGACGCTCGCCCCGACACGGAGCACCATCGCGTGACTCTTCTACCGATCCTGCTCGTCGCCCTCGTCCTCGTCTTCGCGATAGTGCGTCCACGCGGGCTTCCCGAGATCGTCATCGCCGGGCCGGCAGCTGTCGTCGTTCTCCTGACCGGCGTCGTAACTCTCGACGAAGCCCGCGACGAACTGGCGAGCATGGCACCCACCGTCGTCTTCCTGGTTGCCGTGCTGGTTCTCGCTCATGCCGCCGATGCTCTCGGCGTCTTTCGCTGGGTCAGCCAGATCCTGCAGCAAAAATCCCTCGCCGATCCACACCGGTTGCTGATCTATGTGTTCGGCGCCGCCGCCCTGACCACGGCGGTCCTGAGCCTCGACGCCACCGTCGTGCTGCTGACACCCGCGGTGATCGCGGCCGCACGATCCATCGGAGCAAGTCCCCGGCCGCATTCCTATGCCAGTGCGCACCTGTCGAATTCGGCGTCGACCCTGCTGCCGGTGTCCAACCTGACCAACCTCATCGCGTTTGCCGCAACAGGTTTGACGTTCTTGCACTTCACCGCATTGATGGCGTTGCCGTGGGTCGTGACGATCGCTGTCGAGTACCTGATTTTTCGACTGTTCTTCCGTTCGGAACTCCCGCGGGGCGACAGCGCCGAACCGCCGGTGGCAGCCAGATCTGCGCCTGCGCCGATTCTGCCGCTGACGGTGATCGGAATGACGCTGCTCGGTTTCGCGGTTTCGGGTTTCTTCGGGATCGAGCCCGCCTGGATCGCGGTGGTGGGTGCGAGTGTCCTGGGAGCGATCGCTCTGGCTCGGCACCGTACGACCGCCGCCAAGATGCTCTACGCTGCCGACCTCTGGTTCTGCGCGTTCGTCCTGGTTCTCGGAATCATCGTCGCCGGAGTCGCGAACGGGCCGGTGGGCGAATGGATTGCGCAGATCCTGCCAGGCGACACCAGCTACGGCTCACTGCTCTTTGTCGCCGCAGTAGCGGCGGTAGCGTCCAATCTCGTCAACAACCTGCCGGCAACCTTGCTGATGATCGCAGCGCTCGGAACGGCGGCACCTCCAGCTCTGGTGCTTGCGATGTTGATCGGCGTCAACCTCGGCCCCAACCTCACCTACGTGGGCTCACTGGCAACGATGCTCTGGCGACGAGTCGCCACCAGCGCGGGCGCACCGCCCACGCTGGCGACATTCACTCTGCTCGGGGTCATCACGACGCCACTGACATTGCTCGCCGCCGTGAGTGCCCTGTGGTTGGTGATCTGATCAGAGGCTGATCAGCCGTCGGGGCTCTTTCAGCGAAGGTGTGACGTGTCGTTGACCAACCGGACCGAGGCTCCCCCGTCGGGATAGAACTCGGTGATACTCAGCGACGCCAGATCCAGATGCAACCGGTACAGCAACGACGGCCCGGCATCGAGGGCCAGCTGCACCAAAGTCTTGATCGGGGTGACGTGAGAGACGACCAACAGCGTCGCGCCGCCGTAGGTCGAGATCAGGTCGTCACGCGCGGCGACGACTCGTTCGCGTACCTCGTCGAAACTCTCGCCGCCCGGTGGACGCACCGAAGTGTCCGAGAGCCATTCGCGATGCAGGTCCGGGTCACGCTCGGCTGCCTCGCGGAACGTGAGTCCGTCCCAGTCGCCGAAATCGGTTTCGATCAAACCCTTGTGCTCGACGACGGGTAAACCGAGCACGCGGGCCGATGCCTCTGCCGTCTCACGGGTTCTGCCGAGGGGTGAGCAGACGATGGCGTCGATACCGCCTCGGTTCCCGAAGCGTCCGGCTGCGCCGGCAGCCTGCGCGCGGCCCAGTTCCGTGAGCTCCGGATTCCCGCGTCCGGAATACCGGCGATCGACCGACATCGCTGTCTGTCCGTGACGTAGCAACAACATTCGTGTCGGCTTGCCGGTGGTGGCGATCCATCCCGGAGAGCCGGCGATCTGCGGCTCCGACGTCTCTTCGGACGGCGCGGCAGGTGCAGCAGGTGCGGGGGCCGAAGGTGCGACTGGGCCGGTTTCGATGCCGGCAGCCGCGTCCATCGCCTCGTTGGCAAGACGATCGGCATGAGAGTTCTCGCCGCGAGGAATCCACGTGTAGGTCACTCGCGAGAACTGCGTCGCCAGCTCGGCAGCGCGCCGCTGCAGCGGAATCATGTCCGGGTGCTTGACCTTCCAGCGCCCGGACATCTGCTCGACGACCAACTTGGAATCCATGCGGACGTCGACCGTCGACGCGCCGAGTTCACCGGCAGCGGTCAACCCGGCGATCAGTCCGCGGTACTCGGCGACGTTGTTGGTCGCGATACCGATGCTTTCCTTGCGTTCGGCCAACACCGAGCGCGAGGCGTCGAAGACCACGGCGCCGTAGCCGGCCGGGCCGGGGTTGCCGCGCGATCCACCGTCCGCCTCGACGATGACCTGCGTGGGAGTCACAGACCGGACTCCTTGGTACGCACCATGATTGCGTTGCACTCTGGGCAACGAACTACGACGTCGGCCGGTGTCGCGGCAATTCGCGAGATCTCGCCGCGGTCGATCTCGATCCGGCAAGCGCCGCATCGGCGTGCCTGCAGAAGCGCCGCGCCCGGTCCGCCCAGGCTGCGCTGCTTCTCGTAGACAGCAAGGAAATCGGCGGGGAATTCACCGACGAGTCGTTCACGATCGGCGGCGCAACGCTCCTGCGCCTTGTCCAGATCAGCGACGGCATCGTCGCGGCGACGCTTGGCGTCGATCAGCTCTTCTTCGGCCTGGGACAGCTGGGCACCGGCGTGATCGTGATCGGCCTGCAACGCCTCACGCTGCTCCATCACTTCGAGCAACTCGTCTTCGAGGAGCCCCTGACGCCGGACCAGGCTGCCGAGTTCGTGTTCGAGTTCGGTGAGCTGCTTCGCCCCGACCGATCCGCTCTGCAGGAGTGTGCGGTCACGATCCTCGCGCTGACGAACCGCGTCGACCTCGCCTTCGAGCTTGCGAATGTCGCGATCGATGTCGTCGATCTGGATTTCGACGGCTACGGACGCGTCTTTACGGCTGATTCGCTCGGCCTCGAGACGTTCGACTTCCTGCTGCTCGGGAAGCGCTCCGCGTCGGTGGGTGATCCGAGTGAGCTCAGCATCCACCCCGGCGAGGTCGAGAAGCTTGGATTGCACCTGTGGTTCGACGTTCACGCTGTATAACTCCTGCTGTAAGTCCGATGTCGGCAGTGCTCGCGAAGGACGGCTCTCGAAGAACTGCTCTTGAATTGTTCGTGCAACCGTACCTTGCAGAGCGCTGCACTAATGCGCACTCAAACACCACGGATCGGTGCGAATTGTCGAAACCCGGCTTTCCCACTCCGGATTGTCGGCAAACGCGGCGTCGAGCACCGATTTCGCCTGTGCGCACCACGGGTATTCACTCGCCCAGTGCGCGACGTCGACCAGAGCCGGGCCACCGGCGCGTAGATGCTCGTCCGCGGGATGATGCCGCAGGTCCGCAGTGACGTAGACGTCGGCGCCCAGTGCCGCCACCACGTCGAGATACGAGTCGCCGGAACCGCCGCACACCGCCACGGTACGAACGGTCGCGTCTGGATCTCCGGCCGCGCGAACACCCCACTCGGTCGAGGGCAGTGAGCGCGCCACTCGCGCGGTGAATTCCCGCAAGGTTTCGGGGTGGTCGAGCTCACCCAACCGCCCCAGTCCGAGTGAACTGGGGAACGCTGCGAGTTCGAAGACATCGAAGGCCGGTTCCTCGTACGGATGGGAGGCACGCAATGCGCCCAGCACTGCGCTTCGCTTTCCGCGAGGGGCAATCACCTCCACACGATTCTCGCGAACCTGCTCCACAGCGCCGACGGTCCCGATCGTCGGATTCGCTCCGTCGGCGGGCAGGAACTGACCCGTACCGGTGACGGTCCAACTGCACTGGCTGTAATCACCGATCCGCCCAGCCCCGGCCTCGAAAAGTGCATCCTGCACGGCCGATGCATTCTCCACCGGAACCATGACGACCCACTTGTCGAGCGGCTGCGTCGGCTTGGGTTCGATCGGGCGCAGCACGGTCAGGCCCAGAGCCTGCGCCAACGCGTCGGACACTCCGGGGTCGGCCGAGTCCGCATTGGTGTGCGCCGAGAACAGCGCGCACCCCGCCTTGATGAGCTTGTGAACCAACGCACCTTTGGGAGTGTGAGCACCGACGGTGTCCACCCCACGCAGCAGAAGTGGATGGTGAACGACCAGAAGGTCGGCACCGGAGGCGATGGCGTCGTCGACCACTGCCTCGGTCGGATCCACCGCGAAGACCACTCTCGTCACAGCGTCGGCCGGATCGCCGCAGACCAGGCCGACCGAGTCCCACGATTCCGCCAGGGCCGGCGGATAAGCGGATTCCAGCACGGCTATGACGTCCGCAAGGGTTGGGCCACTCACAAGATCTCCTTCATCGCTTCGATCAGTACCGCAACCTGCTCGGCTGGACGGACGGCCACGCGCAGCCGATCCGGGCCGAGTCCGGGAAAGGTGTCGCACCTGCGGACGGCGATTCCGCGGGCACGCAGGTGCTCTCGCATCGTGGCGCCGTCACGGACGTCGATGAGCACGAACGGCCCCGCAGCGGGTTCGTGCACGGCAATCCCGATCTCGGTCAGTCGCCGCGACATGTCTCGGCGGTCCACGGCAATCACGTCCGCTTTGATCCTCGACTGCTCGACGGCAAACGGTTCGCAGCACGCCGTGATGGCCTCGATCTGCAGACTGCCCAATGGCCAGTGGGCTCGGCCGTGACTGAGTCGAGCCAGAAGATCGGGAGAGCCGATCGCGTATCCACACCGCAATCCGGCGAGCGCCCACGTCTTGGTCAGGCTCCGAAGGACCAGTACATCCGCCGACTCGACACCGGCGATGCTCTCCGTTTCGCCGGGGACCGCGTCGCCGAAGGCCTCGTCCACCACCAGGATCCGGCCCGGCTGACGCAATGCCAACACATCGGCCTTGGGGTGAAGCACGGACGTCGGGTTGGTCGGATTGCCCAGAACGACAAGGTCCGCGGATTCGGGTACCTGCGCGGTCCGAAGCTCGAAAGGCGGCTCCAGAATCACTTGAGTCACCGGCACACCGGCCTCTCGCAGTGCCAGTTCCGGCTCGGTGAACGACGGATGGATCAGCGCTGCCGAACGAGCGCCCAGGCGCGGCAGCATCGCGAATCCCTCGGCACCGCCCGAGAGCAACAACACCTCTTCGGGCCGGCGCCCGTGCCGCTGCGCGACCGTTTCGCGAGCCTTCAGTTCCGCTGCGGCCGACGGGTACGAACCAAGCGTCGCCAGCCCTGCGGCCAGCCGATCCCGCAACCACTTCGGCGGGCCGGAGCCTTGAACGTTGACGGCAAAATCGAGTAACCCGGGCTCCGCTTCGACATCGCCGTGATGTCGCAAGCTCTCCAGGTCAACCGTTCCGGTACTCACCCGGTCAGCCTACGGTCGAGCACCGTGCGCGGACATCACCCCTGCCGTCCGGGACAATGAGTGCCGTGACGACACCACCCCTCGACCGTTTTCCTGTAGTTCTGTTCGATCTGGACGGCACCATCACCGATTCCGCTCCCGGCATTCACGGCGGCTTCCGACACGCGTTGGCAACTGTCGGCCATCCGGAGCCGACGGAAGCGATGTTGGCATCGGTGATCGGCCCGCCGATGGTCGACACCTTCAGGTCACTCGGTATGGCCCCGGCGGACGTGGATCGGGCGATCGCCGCGTACATCGAGCGTTACGACGCGACCGGGTGGCAGGAGAACTCGGTGTACGAAGGCATGGACGTCGTCCTGGGTAAGGCTCGCGCGAGCGGCACCCGACTGGCCGTAGCCACCTCCAAGTCGGAGCGATTCGCCATTCGAATCCTTGAGCATTTCGGCCTGGCCGAGCACTTCGAGTTCATCGGCGGCGCGAGTGACGACGGAACTCGTCGGGCTAAACCCGATGTGATCGCGCATTCGCTGACCTCACTCGGGATCACTCCCGTCCTCGCATCCGACGGCGGAACCCCCGACGTTCTCATGATCGGCGACCGTGATCACGACGTGCTCGGCGCCGCGAAGTACGGCATCCCCACCGTCGTCGTCGAATGGGGCTACGGTTCCGCCGAGGAAGCGCGGCAAGCGTTTCGCTCCGTATCGTCGGCATCCGAACTGGGAGGACTTCTCGATGGCCGCCACTGAACCACTCCACGTGACTGAACCACTTCATGTGACGTTTGTGTGCACCGGCAATATCTGCCGGTCACCGATGGCCGAAAAGATCTTGCTCGCGCATCTGGACCGTGAAGGCCTCGCCGACCGAGTCCGTGTCAGCAGTGCAGGTACCGAGGGGTTTCACACCGGTAGCGAGGCCGACGAGCGGACCAACGTCGTGCTCCGAGCGGCCGGATATCCGACGGGCCACAGTGCCGCGCAGGTCAATGCAGATCATCTCGCCGCCGATCTTGTCGTCGCCCTCGACACCGGGCACGAACGTGAGCTTGCTCATCTCGGCGTGCCCACCGAGCGTCGGCGCCTACTGCGATCGTTCGACCCCGAGGCGGACGGAGAATCGGTTCCGGACCCGTACTACGGGGACCAGGAGGACTTCGAACTGGTTCGAGACCAGATCGAAGCGGCCATTCCCGACATACTCGACTGGATCCGCGAGCGAGCCTGAACCCGGAGCAAAATTCACTCCCGTTCGGGCAACGGATACCGTGGACGTGTGCGAAGACTGAAATTCCTGTTGCGGCCCGGTTGGTTGGTACTGGCAGCTGTGGTCGGGCTCTTCGCCTACCTGTGCTTCACCGTGCTCGCCCCATGGCAACTCGGCAAGAACACAAAGACCGAGCACCGCAATGATCTGATCTCGAACTCGATCAACGCGGAGACCGTGCCGATCGGTGACGTCATCGCCGATTCGACGATCGCACCGGACGACGAATGGCGAAACATCACCGCGGCAGGCACCTATCTGCCCGACGCCGACATCCTCGTTCGACTGCAGTCCATCGAGGGCGCACCGTCGTACGAGATCCTGACGCCTTTCCTTCTCGACGACGGCCGCACGATCCTCGTCAATCGCGGATACGTTCGGCCGATCAACGGCGCCGAGGCACCGCCCATCGCCGCGCCGCCGACCGATCCGGTCACTCTCAACGGTCGCGTGCGTCTGTCGGAAGGCACCGCGCCCGGCCGAGTTCCGATGTTCGAGGACGGCGCGAAACAGGTCTACTCGATCGACGCACAACCTATCGGCGAGTTCATCGGAACGGACCTGATCGACGCGTACATCCAACTCGAACCCGACCAGCCCGGCGGCCTGGGGACGATCCCTCTCCCCCAACTCGATGCAGGCCCCTATCTCTCGTACGGGTTCCAATGGCTGGCGTTCGGCATCATGGCGCCGCTCGGACTGGCCTACTTCATTCGCGCGGAGTGGCGCGAACGTCGCAAGGAGAAGGCAGCTCAAGCAGCTGTCGACGGCTTCGCAGCGGACGACGCCGCTACCGAGACGACCCCGGAAGCGCCGGTGTCCGCGCCTGCCTCACACCCCGCCGAACCGGCTCGTACCTTCAGCCGTCGCAAGAAGCCGGAGCCGGAATCAGTGCCGCTGACGGCGCAGGAAGCCAAACTTGCCGATCGATACGGCAATACCCGCTGAAATACCCGCTGACACCACAACTGCACTGATCTGCACCGCCGACGAAAGCCTCGCCGCGCGGCGCAGATCGTTCGGCGTCGGCACAGGCCCGCGGCCGAGGACGGGACGCATCTCCACCCCGTGCGCGTACTCGGTCCGACCACCCAACGAAATGCCCAACGCCCCTGCCGCCGACGCTTCCGCGACGCCCGCATTGGGGCTTGGATGAGCCGCTGCGTCGCGTTTCCACGCTGCCAGTGATTCCTGAACCGAGCCGCCTACCACCGGTGCACACGCAGCCGTCAGCGCACCTGTCAGCCGAGCGGGGACGATGTTGACCAGGTCGTCGAACCTCGCCGCAGCCCACCCGAATCTGCGGTATTTCTCGGAGCGGTAGCCGATCATCGCGTCGAGGGTGTTGGCGGCGCGGTAGACGAACAGACCCGGCACGCCCGCAATTGCACCCCAGAACATTGCACCGACGCTTGCATCCGAGGTGTTTTCGGCGACCGACTCCAGCGCTGCACGCGTGAGGCCGTCCTCGCCCAGCACTGAGGGATCGCGTCCACACAGTGAAGGGAGAAGCTCGCGCGCTTTCGTCAGGTCGCGATCGACCTGTGACGCCTCCAATCGAGCGGCCATGTCGATGCCGGTGCGTGCAAGCGACGTCCCGCCGAGCACGGCCCAGGTAGCCATCGCTGTCGTACCCGTGACGGCCACCCAACCGGCCCGGCGCGACACTTTTTCGGCTGCGAGCCCAAGTCCTGCGGTGCCGGCCAAGAGCACGGCAACATGAAGTGTTCCGGCCGCGCGCGAGTCCCGGTAGGACATCTTCTGCAGCGCGATAGCCGCGGTTCCGAAGCCGGCAACCGGATGGAACCGCCCCGGATCGGCGAAGACCCGATCCGCAACGAAGCCGAGGAGAAGCCCGGCAGCTCGCGCATTGAATCGAGACTGGGACGAACGAACCGAAATCTGCACGAGCGTAGTTGTAGCAGCGACGCTCGTTCTCTGGCCAACCGTCACGTGTCTGCACGAGCCGATCTCTACCCGTCCCAGTCGATCGTCAGGTAGATCAAGCGGTGCATTCGGTTGATTTCCCAGACACGGGCAATCCCGGTCGCCAGTGCGTCGCTCTGGGAACGAACCCGGATCGTCTGCCCCGCGAACAACGCAACACTGAGACTGGGCATCTCGGCGATGTGTATGTGCGGACGGGTGGGATGCACGCGCGTCGGGTCGACGGCTACTTCGATCACAGAACTGGACATGCGTCCAGAATGGCGTATTGCGGACAATTCGTTGTCGAAAATGAAAAACCCCGATCTGCATCGACATGCAGATCGGGGTTTGAATTCTTCGGTGGGCGCGGAGGGTTTCGAACCCCCGACCGCTGGTGTGTAAAACCAGAGCTCTACCACTGAGCTACACGCCCGAACTCCCGGTGAGACCCTCACCGGGAGTGCTCTAAGACTCTAGCGCGGCAAGCGCGTTTGCCCAAAGTCCGTGGTCACGGGCTTCTCCGGGGCCGTTCATCTCGGCAAAACGAATGATTCCGTCTTTGTCGATGACAAAGGTGCCACGATTCGCGAAGCCCAACTTGTCGTTGAACACCTCGTACTTCTGAGCGACCTCACCGTGCGGCCAGAAGTCCGACAGCAAGGGAAATGTGTATCCCTGCTCAGCTGACCAGATCTTGTGAGTCGGCGAAGCACCGACAGAAATCGCGAGAATGGCGGTGTCGTCGTTCTCGAACTTCGGAAGCTCGTCACGGACCTTGCAGAGTTCCCCCTGACAAGTCCCGGTGAAGGCCAACGGATAGAAGACCAGCAGAACGTTCTTCTTACCGCGGAAATCTGCTAGCGAGACTTCCTGGTTGTTCTGGTCCTTCAAGGTGAAATCCGGTGCCTGGGCACCAACTTCGAGAGGCATGTGCGATTCCTTGGGAAAGTGCGGAAAGGACCGGGTCAGCGCTTGTTGGCCGGACGAGCCTTCGGCTGAACCAGTCGACTTCCCGACCAGTCACCGAGGTTGGCTGCCGATGTCTGCGTCAGGCCGGCAGTCGGCGCCGATTCGGCGATCTCGCTGGGCTCGACGTGTCCGTCGAGACCGGTCTTGGGAGTGAGAACCCACACGAAGCCTTCGTCGGCGAGGGGCCCGATGGCATCCATCAAGGCATCTACCAGGTCACCGTCCTCGTCGCGCCACCACAGCAGCACGACGTCGATGACCTCGTCGGAATCCTCGTCGAGCATTTCCCCGCCGATGGTTTCCTCAACCGCGGCACGAATG
>NZ_LVCT01000389.1:0-878 GCF_001647205.1 Rhodococcus sp. EPR-134 | reverse complement strand
GACCACGGTGGGGTCCTCCTTTTGTTGATGGTGTGTGGCGACCCCGCACACCTACCGTTTGACGATCAATTAGGGAAAGCGAACATGGTCTGAGGCGTTAGCGCAAGCCGACCACGCCGAAAACTTTCACCAAAGATCGTCTTCTGACACACGGCGAACCTTACGCCTGCGGATTACCGCAGGTCACAGGGATCCACATTCATCGAAGATCGACTTGCGAATCGAATTGCTCGTATCGCTGATCGAATTGATTTCATCGGCCGAATGATCACTCTCGATCACGACAGCAGATGAACGTAGGTTCGCGGCCAATTCGGCGAACAGTCCGGAAAGTTGCGTCGGAAGTTCACTCGAGACCGAGTCGAACCACGAGGCCGTCTCCCTTGCCGAGGAAGCAGCAGCGCTTGCTTCGGCTCTCAGGTCGGTCTCACCATGATTTCCGGCGTCGACGTAGGCATTGAACGCAACCACGTCGTTTTTCGATCGAGAGACCGCTTCCTCACAGATCGCGAACGCCGCATCTGCCGCATCTGCCGCCGCTTTCGACGAGGACGCGGCGGCCATCGAAATACTCACCTCGGATTGGTATGCAGCCACGTGCGCTTCATTGGGTACTGCCGATCCGGTCACCGCCGCCGAACATCCCACGATCACCGACAGTCCCACTGCGATCGATCCGACCGAGACCCACGCCCCGACCCTGCCGTAATTGATTTCTTTGTTTATTTTTTCCCACCCCTTCATACGTTCCGATCGATCCCCCAAGCCTGTGACTACGGGGAACCATCACACCCCTGCGTCACGCCGAAAAACGCTACCCGAGAGTAACCAGAGGCGAGGTGTGCCGGACCGACCGGGATGGTGAAAGATGAGGTACG
>NZ_LVCT01000388.1:0-437 GCF_001647205.1 Rhodococcus sp. EPR-134 | reverse complement strand
CACACGTTGTCTGACCTGATCCAGGGTCCCGCGTCCGGGCAGAACGCCGATTCCGGCGCCGCCGGCGAGTCGGGTTCGCCCGCGTCGAATACGCCGGGGGGAACCGACGGTCGCGTTCGCGTCATTCGCGAAGGTGTTGCGTCGTACCTGCCGGACATCGATCCGGACGAGACCACCGAATGGCTCGAATCATTCGACGGACTTCTGGATCGATCCGGACCCACGCGTGCCCGCTACCTCATGCTCCGCATGCTCGAACGCGCCGGCGAGAAGCACGTCGCACTCCCCGCGCTCACTTCGACCGACTACGTCAACACGATTCCGACCGAAAACGAGCCGTGGTTCCCCGGCGACGAAGAGGTCGAGCGCCGCTATCGCGCCTGGATCCGTTGGAACGCCGCGATCATGGTCCACCGCGCTCAGCGACCGGGCGTCGG
>NZ_LVCT01000387.1:0-9839 GCF_001647205.1 Rhodococcus sp. EPR-134 | reverse complement strand
GCGACCACATCTTCATCCAGGGTCACGCCTCCCCCGGCATCTACGCGCGCGCCTTCCTCGAGGGCCGGATCCCCGCGGAACAGCTCGACGGATTCCGCCAGGAGAAGTCGCACGCAGACTTCGGCGGCGCACTGCCGTCCTACCCGCACCCACGGCTGCTTCCCGACTTCTGGGAATTCCCGACGGTCTCGATGGGCCTCGGCCCGATGAACGCCATCTACCAGGCCCGGTTCAACCACTACCTCAACGACCGCGGCATCAAGGACACCACCGATCAACACGTGTGGGCGTTCCTCGGCGACGGCGAAATGGACGAGCCCGAGTCACGCGGCCTCGCTCACGTCGCGGCAACCGAGGGCCTCGACAACCTCACGTTCGTCGTGAACTGCAACCTCCAACGCCTCGACGGCCCGGTCCGCGGCAACGGAAAGATCATCCAGGAACTGGAATCGTTCTTCCGCGGTGCCGGCTGGAACGTCATCAAGGTCGTCTGGGGTCGCGAGTGGGATGCGCTGCTGCACGCCGATCGCGACGGCGCACTGGTCAACCTGATGAACGTGACGCCGGACGGTGACTACCAGACGTACAAGGCCAACGACGGCGCGTTCGTACGCGATCACTTCTTCGGACGTGACCCCCGCACCAAGGAACTGGTCAAGGACCTCACAGACCAGGAAATCTGGAACCTCAAGCGTGGCGGCCACGACTACCGCAAGGTCCACGCCGCCTACGCAGCGGCCATGGCACACAAGGGCCAGCCGACGGTCATCCTGGCGCACACCATCAAGGGCTACACCCTCGGTAAGCACTTCGAGGGCCGCAACGCCACACACCAGATGAAGAAGCTGACGCTGGACGATCTCAAGGCGTTCCGCGACATGCAGCACATCCCGATCTCGGATGCCGAGCTAGAGAAGGATCCGTACCTGCCTCCGTACTACCACCCAGGCGCGGACGCTCCCGAGATCAAGTACATGCTCGACCGTCGTAAAGCACTCGGCGGGTTCCTGCCTTCCCGTAACACCGATGCGGCGCCGCTCAAGCTCCCCGAGGACAAGACGTACGACGTCATCCGCAAGGGTTCGGGCAAGCAGGAAGTCGCCACCACCATGGCGATCGTGCGCATCCTCAAGGAACTGTTGCGCGACAAGGAGATCGGCAAGCGCATCGTACCGATCATCCCGGACGAGGCTCGCACGTTCGGTATGGACTCGTGGTTCCCGTCGCTGAAGATCTACAACCGCAACGGGCAGCTCTACACCTCCGTCGACGCCGAACTCATGCTCGCCTACAAGGAGAGCCCGATCGGCCAGATCCTGCACGAGGGCATCAACGAGGCCGGCTCGACGGCTTCGTTCACCGCAGTCGGCACGTCGTACGCCACCCACGGTGAACCGATGATTCCGCTGTACATCTTCTACTCGATGTTCGGTTTCCAGCGCACCGGCGACGGCCTGTGGGCGGCTGCCGACCAGATGGCTCGGGGATTCGTTCTCGGCGCCACCGCCGGTCGTACAACTCTGACCGGTGAAGGTCTCCAGCACGCCGACGGACACTCGCTGCTCCTGGCATCCACCAACCCCGCAGCTGTCACGTACGACGCCGCGTTCTCGTACGAGTTGGCGCACATCGTCAAGGACGGCTTGCGCCGCATGTACGGCGGCACCGAGGGCGTCGACGGTTTCGGTGGCGAGAACATCTTCTACTACCTGACCATCTACAACGAGCCGTACGTTCAGCCGGCGGAGCCCGAAGGTCTCGACGTCGAGGGCTTGCTCAAGGGCATCTACCTCTACAAGACGTCCGAAGCATCGGGCCCGAAGGCACAGATCCTCGTCTCCGGTGTCGCGATGCCCGAGGGGCTGCGCGCGCAGAAGCTGCTTGCCGACGAATGGGGCGTCTCGGCCGACGTCTGGTCGGTCACGTCCTGGGGTGAGCTGCGCCGCGAAGGCGTCGAGTGCGAACGTCAGGCGCTGCTCAATCCGTCCGAGGATGCTCCGGTTCCCTTCGTCACCACGGCGTTGTCCTCGGCCCAAGGCCCCGTCGTCGCGGCTTCGGACTGGATGCGGGCGGTCTCGGATCAAATCCGTCAGTGGGTTCCCGGCGACTACACCACGCTCGGCACGGACGGGTTCGGGTTCTCCGACACCCGCACTGCAGCGCGTCGCTACTTCAACGTCGATGCCGAGTCCATCGTCGTTGCCGTGCTGATCGGTTTGGCAAAGGAAGGATCGATCGAGCGGTCGAAGGCCGTCGAAGCAGCGAGCCGATACCGCATCGACGACGTGAATGCTGCTCCCGAGCAGACCGGGGACACCGGTAGCGCCTAAGTCGTAGGGCAACAGTCCCAGCGATCGAAAACAGACCTACGCCCATCGCCGCGGGTGTCATCTCGACATCCGCTGCGGCGATGGGCGTAGGTTTTTCTCATGCCCGAACCTGATCCCGAGAAACCCGAAGAGGGCGTACGCCGCACTCGACCACAGTCGTCCGGGTTGCAGGCTGTACTCGCCCGCCGTCGTCAGGTTCGCGATCCACTTCCAGAAGCCTTGCTCCGTCGCGTCAAACAGTTCTCCGGCCGGCTCTCCACCGAGGCCGTGACCGTGATGGAGGAGCAGCTTCCGTTCTTCGACAGTCTCGACGCTTCGCAACGCGCCGACGTTCAACTGTTGGTGCAGACGTCGGTGGTGAATTTCCTGGAATGGCTGCGGCAACTCGACTCGGAGATCAGCTTCGGATACGAGTCGTTTCCGGTCATCCCTCAGGATCTTGCTCGACAGCTCACGCTGCGCCAGACCGTCGACATGGTCCGGGTGGCGATGGAGTTCTTCGAGAAATGGCTGCCGGCTCTCGCCCGCAACGATCAGCAGCTGATCGCGCTGACAGAAGCCGTCCTGCGCTACGGGCGTGAACTCGGTTTCGCAGCAGCGACGGTGTACGCAAGCGCTGCCGAGTCGCGGGGTGCCCTGGACACGCGACTGGAAGCGCTCGTCGTCGACGCCGTCGTGCAGGGAGACACCGGCTCGGACATGCTCTCTCGCGCCGCCACCTTGAACTGGGATGCCACGGCTCCGGCCACCGTCATCGTCGGGTCTCCCCCGCCGGACGAGCGGGTCTCGGTTGCCGGCACCGTCCACGCGACTGCCGCCGCGCACGGGCGCGCTGTTCTCGCCGTGGTGCAGGGTCCGCGACTGGTGATGATCGTCAGCGGCGAGCTGAGCAGTAAGACGGAAGGCAGCCAATTCCTTCAAGACCTGCTCATGAGTTTCGCCGACGAGCCGGTGGTGATCGGCCCGACGACACCCTCGTTGAGCGCAGCGCACTTCAGTGCGTCCGAAGCTCTGGCGGGAATCAAGGCTGTTGCCGGGTGGCGCGGCGCACCTCGTCCCGTTTTCGCGACTGAACTGCTCCCGGAACGGGCACTACTGGGAGACGCCGCTGCCGTGAAGGCTCTTCGCGATTTCCTCGTCGCACCTTTAGCTGAATCCGGCACAGTCTTGACCGATACTTTAGACAGTTATCTCGACTGTGGAGGTGCGGTTGAGACTTGTGCACGTCTTCTGTTTGTTCATCCAAATACCGTTCGGTACCGCTTGAAGCGAATCGCCGAAGTTACCGGCCGGGATCCAACGAATCCACGCGACGCGTATGTACTACGGATCGCCGCTACCGTGGGCCGATTGACACAAATCGATCTCAAATCGAACAATTCGGTTACTTCAGTCACATCTTTAACATCCGGACAAACAAACCTGTAACCCCTGAGCGTCCAATTTCGATGGCCGAGCGCGACGTGGGATTTTGTGGGAACCCTACAAAACACTTCGCCAGAGTTCATCGCGACCGACATCTCGCAGGTCGCTCGCGGCGGTGTTCTCTTAATAAGTGATTTCGTTGCTCGCCCCGGGACAGGGCTCTCAGACACCCGGCATGCTCAGCCCCTGGCTGGCACTGCCCGGAGCACAAGACCGCCTCGAAGTGTGGTCGAAGGCAGCCGGCCTGGACCTCGTCCGACTCGGCACGACCGCGACCGCCGAAGAAATCACCGACACCTCGGTAACCCAGCCCCTCGTCGTTGCCGCTGCTCTGCTGGCAAACGAAGAAATCGAATCACGTGGGCTCCTCGGCGCCGACGTCATCGCTGCCGGCCATTCGGTGGGTGAGCTTGCCGCTGCTGCGGTCGCCGGTGTTATCTCCGCTGACGACGCGGTCGCGCTTGCCGCCCTCCGTGGCGCCGAGATGGCCAAGGCTTGTTCGCTCGAGCCCACGGGCATGTCAGCCGTTCTCGGTGGAGACGAAGCCGAAGTGCTCGCACGAATCGAAGAACTCGGGCTGGAAGCAGCCAACCGCAATGCGGCCGGCCAGATCGTGGCGGCCGGACTGCTCACCGCGCTCGAAGAACTCGCAGCAAACGCACCCGAAAAGGCCCGAGTCCGCGCACTACCCGTCGCCGGAGCTTTCCACACCCGCTTCATGGCGCCGGCGCAGGACGCCGTCGCAGCTGCTGCCGCCAAGATCACCCCTTCCGATCCGACGCGCACGCTGCTTTCCAACTCGGATGGCGCACCCGTCTCCTCGGGCGCCGACGCCCTCACCAAGCTTGCCGCGCAGGTAACCCGCCCCGTTCGTTGGGACCTCTGCTCCGCGTCGTTGCGGACAGCAGAAGTCAGCGCGATCGTGGAACTCCCGCCGGCCGGAACCCTCGTCGGAATTGCCAAGCGTGAAATGCGTGGCACACCGACGGTGGCCCTCAAGAACCCGGAGGATATCTCCGCACTGTCCGAGCTGACCTAGCTCGGACGCCCACCCGGCCGATCAGCCCGAACGGCGGCCGGACGTTTCACCCCACCTCAATCGATCAAGAAGGGAGCCACACCAGTGGCCCACACTCAGGAAGAAATCATCGCGGAACTCGGCCAGATCGTGGAGGAGGTCACCGGTATCGAGCCTTCCGAGGTCACCGTTGACAAGTCCTTCGTGGACGACCTCGATATCGACTCCCTGTCCATGGTCGAGATCGCCGTTCAGACCGAAGACAAGTACGGCGTGAAGGTCCCCGACGAGGATCTTGCAGGTCTGCGCACCGTCGGCGACATCGTCGCGTACATCCAGAAGCTCGAAGCCGAAGGCGCCGAAGCCAAGAACGCAGAGTGAGCCGACCGTGACTTCCGCTTCTACCCGCAAAGGGAAATTCCCCGACATCGTCGTCACGAGCCTCGCGACGTCGACCTCGGTGGCTGGTGATGTGGATGGCACGTGGAAGGCGCTACTCGCCGGCGAAAGCGGCATCGGAATCCTCGATGACCCGTTCATCGACGAGTTCGACCTTCCCATTCGCATCGGCGGGCACCTGAAGGTTTCACCGGACGAGGGCTTGTCCCGCGTCGAAATTCGACGGATGAGCTGGGTGGAACGCCTTGCCCTCACGTTGAGTCGCACGGTCTGGAGCAACGCCGGCAGCCCTGAAGTCGATCAGGACCGCCTGGCCGTTGTCATCGGCACCGGACTCGGCGGCGGCGACACGCTCATCGACGCCGTCGACAAGCTCCGTGGCGGCGGATACCGCAAGGTGTCCCCGTTCTCGGTGCAGATGGTCATGCCCAACGGACCGGCCGCAACGGTCGGACTCGAACTCGGGGCCCGCGGTGGCGTCATCACTCCGGTGTCGGCATGTTCATCAGGTTCCGAGGCAATTGCTCACGCTCACCGCATGCTTGTCATGGGTGACGCGGACATGGTTGTGGCTGGTGGAGTCGAGAGCTTCATCGACGCCGTTCCGATCGCGAGCTTCGCCATGATGCGTGCGATGAGCACCAACAACGACAATCCGGCCGCAGCTTCACGTCCTTTCGACAAGGACCGCGACGGATTTGTCTTCGGCGAAGCCGGCGCCTTGATGATCCTCGAAACCGAGGAGCACGCAAAGGCACGCGGGGCAACGATTCACGCCCGCCTGCTTGGTTCCGGAATCACTTCGGACGGGTACCACATCGTGGCACCGCATCCGGAAGGCCTGGGCGCGGCGCGAGCCATGACCCGAGCAATCGAGATGGCCGGACTGACGAAGTCCGACATCAAGCACATCAACGCCCACGCCACTGCGACGCCGATCGGTGACATCGCAGAGGCAAAGGCAATCAACGCAGCGGTCGGCAATCACGCTGCGGTGTACGGCCCGAAATCCGCGCTGGGACACTCGATCGGCGCTGTCGGCGCCCTCGAATCAGTCCTCACGGTTCTGGCAGTGCGTGACGGGATCATCCCGCCCACGCTCAATGTTGACAGCCAGGATCCAGAAATCGATCTCGATGTCGTCAAGGGTGAACCCCGAACCGGCTCTTTCGATTTCGCACTGAACAACTCGTTCGGTTTCGGTGGGCACAATGTCGCGCTCGCCTTCGGTCGGGCCTAGCCCGAACCGCGGTTTGCACCTGTCCGCGGGTGTCGTTGCAACACAACGTCACCCGCGGACAACACCGACCTTTCGTTCCACCCAAGGCTCGTACTGAAGGAGGACGCGATGACCATCCTGGCCCCCGTGACAAAGTCCGAATCATCGACAGACCCGCGCGATCCTCTTGCGCGCCTGGAAAATCTGTTCGACCCCGGCACAACAGTGCCGCTCCACGCCCGTGACAAGTCCGGTGTGCTCGCCGCGTCCGGAAACATCGACGGCGTCCGCACCATCGCATACTGCTCCGACGCCACTGTCATGGGTGGCGCCATGGGCGTCGACGGTTGCAAACACCTCGTCAAAGCCATCGATACCGCTATCGAGGAAGAGTCCCCCATCGTGGGCCTCTGGCACTCCGGTGGCGCGCGTCTGGCTGAAGGCGTCGAGGCGCTCCACGCCGTCGGACTGGTCTTCGAGGCCATGGTCCGCGCGTCGGGTCTCATACCTCAAATTTCCGTCGTGCTCGGCTTTGCCGCTGGCGGAGCCGCGTATGGTCCAGCCCTCACCGATGTCGTGATCATGGCGCCGGAAGGCCGAGTGTTCGTCACCGGGCCGGACGTAGTTCGTAGTGTCACCGGCGAACAGGTCGACATGGTGTCACTCGGCGGTCCGGACACACACACCAAGAAGTCGGGTGTCGCGCACATCGCCGCACACGACGAGGCCGACGCATTGCACCGCGCGCGCCGCCTGGTCTCGATGATGTGCGAGCAGGGCGAATTCGATCAGCGGGCAGCGGAACTCGGCGACAGCGATCTGCGCGCCATGATGCCTGCCTCCGCGAAACGCGCGTACGACGTTCGTCCGATCGTTCACGAAATGCTCGACAACGTCGAAGGCGAGTCGAGTTTCGAAGAACTGCAAGGCAATTACGCTCGGAGCATCGTCACCGGTTTCGGCCGGATGGCCGGACGCACCGTTGGCGTCATTGCGAACAACCCACTGCGACTCGGGGGGTGCCTGAACTCCGAAAGTGCAGAGAAGGCCGCTCGATTCGTGCGACTGTGCAACGCATTCGGCGTGCCGCTCGTGGTCGTCGTCGATGTTCCCGGGTATTTGCCGGGCGTCTCGATGGAGTGGGAAGGCGTTGTCCGACGCGGAGCGAAGTTACTTCACGCCTTCGCCGAGGCAACGGTCCCCCGCGTCACCGTCGTCACTCGAAAGATCTACGGCGGCGCCTACATCGCGATGAACTCGCGAGCACTGGGAGCCACTGCCGTATTCGCTTGGCCCAACTCCGAAGTAGCCGTGATGGGTGCGAAGGCTGCTGTCGGCATCCTGCACAAGCGGGCCCTCGCAGCTGCACCGGACGACGAGCGTGAAGCATTGCACGACCGTCTCGCCGCCGAACACGAGGCGATCGCAGGCGGCGTCGACCGCGCTGTCGAAATCGGCGTCGTCGACGAGGAGATCGACCCGGCGAAGACTCGCAGCATCGTGACCGCTGCCCTCGCGTCTGCACCATCTGTCCGCGCGCGGCACAAGAACATTCCGCTCTGACAACCCGGGACAGCAAGGTGGGCCTCGCCGATACGGCGGGGCCCACCTTTGTCATTCGAGTCTTTGTCGTTCAAGCCGCGAGAGCGCTCAGGGTTCAGGATGGACCTCGGTCAGCTGACACGCCTTCGCAGCCATGTCACTTCGGCACCTTCGCCTGAACTCCGGAAGGGTTCGAGTTCCTCGTCCCACGGTGCGCCTATCGCCCGATCGATCTCCGCGGCGATGTCTCCACCGGAATTCATGATGGACCGCAGTTTCATCTCCCCTACGACGACATCACCGTTCGCACTGGTGGATCCGCGCCACAGGCCCAGACCGGGCACATGGCTGTACCGTTCGCCGTCGACGCCGTGGCTCGGGTCCTCGGTGACCTCGAACCGCAACATCGGCCACGCGCGTAGCGAGTCGACCAGGCGGGCACAGGTTCCGACGGGACCCGTCCAGTCCGTCGTCGCACGCAGAAGCCCGTCGTAGGCAGGCTGTGAGGTCCATCTGAGCTTGGCAGGGCTGTCCAACGTGGCGGACAAAGCCCAATCCACGTGCGGGCACAGCGCCGCGGGCGACGAGTGGATGTAAACCACACCAGTCGTCACGTCCGCGAATTGATTCATTTCGCGCACTCGAGCCTCCTGCTTCGACGAGGGACGTCTTCCCCAACGACCTCTGTCGAGTTCGTGCAGCACGCTCGATTGAACAGTGTGCCTTGTGTTACCCGTGTTGCGCCAGTGGAAGGAGAGAAAATTGTGCTCTACCGCGAAACTTCACCGACCACGCCATCCGACAATTCGGTCCACAAAGGCTTGGCCCAATCACCGAAATCGCGATCGGTAAGCACGACGCACGCAGTATCGATCGTGGGATCGACCCACAGGAACGTCCCGGACTGGCCGAAATGACCGAAGGTAGCGGCCGAGTTCTCGAGACCCGTCCAATGCGGACGCTTGTCGCCCCGAATTTCGAATCCGAGCCCCCAGTCGTTGGGGCGCTGAGAGCCGTAGCCCGGAAGAATTCCGTTGAGCCCCGGGAACTGCACAGTTGTCGCCTCTGCGAACGTCTGCGCCGAGACCAGAGTCGGCGAGAGCAGTTCAGCCGCGAACTTGGCCAAGTCGTCTGCCGATGCCTGCGCACCGTGACCGGCCGGACCGACAAGAGCCGCGCTGGTCATCGCCAATGGCGCGAACACCGCCTCGGCCAGATAGTCGGCAAATTCGATCTCGGTCTCCCGGGAAACCAACTCGGCAAGCACCTCGAACCCCGCACTCGAGTAGATCCGCTTCGACGCCACCGGCGCCTGAACAACACGTTCGGCGAATGCCAATCCCGAAGCATGTGCGAGGAGATGACGAACGGTCGACCCCTCAGGCCCGGCCGGCCCATCCAACTCGACCGCCCCCTCCTCCACTGCCACGAGAATCGCGTAGGCGCACAACAGTTTTGTCACCGAAGCCAGGGGGAAAACATGCGCCTGGTCGCCACTGAAACCACGAATGCGGTCGCCCTCACCGGGATTCTTCCCGGAGAGGACGACCGCTGCCGCATTGTCGACCGGCCACTGCTGGATTACGTCGAGACTGTGAGTACTGGGCACCCGATCAGACTACTGGCACAAGAGTTGCGCTTCCGATCACCAGTCAGCTTCGGTGTAGCGGATGACGCCGCGGATGTTCTTGCCATCCAACATGTCCTGGTAGCCGTCGTTCACGCCTTCGAGCGTGTAGGTCCGAGTCACCATGTCGTCGAGGTTCAGCTTGCCTGCCTTGTACATCGCGAGGAGGTTCGGCACGTCCTGGCGAGCGTTGCCACCGCCGAAAATGTTGCCCTGAAGGTCCTTCTGAAGCATCGACATCAGGAACAGGTTCAGCTTCACATCCATGTCCGTCAGGTG
>NZ_LVCT01000386.1:0-2932 GCF_001647205.1 Rhodococcus sp. EPR-134 | reverse complement strand
TCTTCTGCGCCATGCGGCCATACGTAGCGTCGATGATCGGCTGAATGGCAGCGGCAGCGCTTTCGAAAGCGTGCGTTGCGCCGAACTTCAGAGCCTGCTCACGCTTCCACGGCACGGGGTCGATGGCAAAGATGTACCGGGCGCCCGATGCAACTGCACCCTGTAGCGCACTGATACCGACGCCGCCGACACCCATGATCACAACGTCTTCGCCGGGCTTCACATCGGCGATGTGGGTTGCCGATCCCCAACCGGTCGGAACGCCGCAACCGACGAGTGCGGCAACCTCGAACGGAATGTCCTTGTCGATCTTCACCACTGACGACTGGTTCACGACCATGTAGGGCGAGAACGTCCCTAGCAGGCACATCGGGATCACGTTTTCGCCGCGAGCCTGGATCCGGTAAGTGCCGTCACTGATGGCCTGGCCGCTGAGGAGGCCCATCCCGAGGTCACACAGGTTCTGATGACCGGCCGAACACGCCGGACAGGTTCCACAAGCCGGAATGAAGGACAGAACGACGTGTTCGCCGACCTCCAGACCCTTGACCTCCGGGCCGAGCTTGGCGATGACGCCCGAACCCTCGTGCCCACCCATGACGGGGAACGACGGCATCGGGGTCGCGCCGGTGACGATGTGGTGATCGGAGTGGCACATTCCGGCCGCTTCCATGCGAATCTGAACTTCGCCGGCTACCGGCTCACCGATCTCGATCTCCTCGACGGACCACTTTTCATTGAGGCCCCACAGGATTGCACCCTTGGTCTTCACGTCACTTCACCCTTTCATTCGCACACCCGCATCTATCTCTGTGACCATAGCCACAAATCTGCGAAATTGGAACGTGTTCTAACGAAAGATTTTGCACTGCAGGTCAGACGTCCAAATGACCTGGCACAACCGGCGCGGCAATGACGGAATAATGACCCACTGAGTGGGACAGGCCACACGGGCACCCGAAAGTAGAGCCGCCCCGAAAGCACGCAACCATTCGACTCCACCTCCCACCAATCGGTCGGACACAGAGCAGCGGGTCTGAAACAGGCCTGGGCATGTTCTGGTGCATCTGAGGTTTGGCCCCTCAGGTTTTGAAGGTGGTGTTCGCCGGCCGTGGGTGCTGCTGCGGGTCGATCGAGGGCGGCGGAATGAACCAGGGTTTATTGTCGACACCGATCCGAATCGCCCACTTCCCGACGAACCCGGATTTCCGGTGCATCAACCGATGATGTGAACGGCACAGCAGGACCAGATTGTTCATCACCGTCGGGCCACCGTTCGCCCAGTGCCGGATATGGTGCGCATCCGTCCACGCCGGTACACATGTGCAACCCGGGAACGCGCAGCCTCTGTCGCGGGCAATCAACGCAGTCCGTTGTTCGGCGGTCACCAACCTCTTCCCTGGTATCGCATCGAGCGGCGCCCCGTGACCGTCGAGCAGAACGGTCGACAGGAAACAATCACACCCGAGAAGCCTGCTCTGCGACACCGACAGCGGGCCCAGCCACGGCATGTGCCCGACATCAAGATCAGACACAGCCACTCCACCACCATCAGTTGGTGTGGCGGCGCAGTCCCGATGCTCCGCCAGATCACGAGCGTTGATGTGCACATTCACGTGCGGACGCTGACCACCGTCGGTGCCGGTTTTGGCGCAGTCCAGGTAACGCCGGATCAGTTCCGTGAACCCGTCCGCGGTCCGCTTCGCCGCCGACCGAGAATCCGGCGTCCCATCCGGTGCCGGGGTCGGCATCGTCAGATTCGACAACGCCGACAACAACATTTCACCGGTGAGGGCGTCGAAATCACCGCGCACCACCACTCGACCGTTCAATGTCGACGCGATCCGCAACTCATTGAGATCGACATCTTCGGCGGGCGGGATCTCGTCCGATTCGAACAACCGCTCCAACGTCGCGATCACGTTCCGCACCTTCGTCGTCGTCGCCTCCACACCCGACGCAGCCGCCAACAACAAATCGATGCACTTCGGGAGCGCCTCCTCCGGCATCCCCATCGGCGGTGATTCACAGAACGCCACGATCAACACCGCATGCTCGAACGAGCAATCCCCGCCATCGAACCGAGCAGCCACCGCCGGAAACGGCCGCAAAGCCGCACCCAACGCGGCGATCTTCTTCCCGTCCCGAACCTGCAGCATCGTGTTAGCCGCCAACCACGACCCCACACCGCGGCTCGCGATCACCTGATCATCCGGACGCAACGACAACTCGTCCACCACCGCCACACGCACAGCTTCCAGGCGCAGAATCTCCGCACTCGCTTCGACAGCAGCAGCGCGCAACTCAGCAGCAGACAACCGCCACAACCGTCCGCGCAACCCCACCGCAGAACCAGACACCACGTCCGACAACAAGACACTCATTGAATCCCCCGATCCCCTCCCCACACAATACTCGAACACCCGTTCGAGTCAAGAGTTTCTCGAGTCAATCCACCGAGCGTCCCGGAATCACCACACCGCATTGATAGGCGAGAACCACCAGTTGCGCGCGGTCGCGGACATCCAGTTTTGTCATCGCCCGGTTCACGTGCGTTTTTGCCGTGACCGCGCTGATCACCAATTCCGCAGCGATTTCGTCGTTGGACATCCCGAGGGCAACGAGGGTTACCACTTCGAGTTCGCGTGGGGTCAACTGACCGAAAATCCCAGAAGTCGAGTCGGCCCGCGACGGAGTGGAAAGGAACCGAGAAATCAACGCGCTGGTCGCAATCGGCGACAGCAAAGAGTTCCCACCTGCGACCGTCCGAACAGCATCGAGTAGATCCTCGGCTCGGATTCCTTTGCCGATGAAGCCGCTGGCTCCCGCCCGGATCGCCTGTGCCACATGCTCATCCACTTCGAAGGTGGTAAGAATCAACACGTGCACGTCGGTCAAATCCGGATGATCTGCAATCATGGCGGTCGCTTCG